>JAKIZQ010000026.1 GCA_022707945.1 Bdellovibrionales bacterium | reverse complement strand
TAGTCCAACATTATTCAAAGTTGTTGCAGAAAAAATGGAAAAAGAAATAGGGCTTCCAGACGTACATGTAGATGTTATCAACGACAGGTTTGTAGTTAAAGGGATAGTAGACGATAATGTTCAACTTCAATATGTTACTGCTAAGGCTAACGCATATCTTCCTAAATACTTCTTTGAACCATATGTTAATCTTGCTGGAGCAGGAGGCGAACTTAAGGAGCCGAACACTGATGAATCCTTGATAAATTTTGACTTCTTAAAAATAAAACAAGCAATAGAAAAACCAAAGAAATTAATAAAGATAGTCGTATACTTTGTTGAAATAACTAAAGGTTTTGAAGACAATTTTGGTTTTTCGTGGTCTCCCACTATTGATACCAGTGCTTCTAATGCTACGATGACTTGGTCTAGCAAAAAAACAGACGATAAGGGTAATGCCATAGAACCATTTGCTACTACAATTACGGGTATCATCCAAAACTTTATCCCAAAACTTAAAAATGCAGTGGATACAAAAAAAGGTAGGGTAATACAAACTTCTGCAATAACTATAGAGAATGAAGCGAGTGGTACTATAAACAAAACAACGTCGTATCCATATGTGATAACTACATCAGATCAAATACAGACCAAATCATTTGATGTTGGTATTAAAGTCAAACTTACACCAAAGATAATGGGTCTTGTAGATAGTTCTCAGGATATTAGTCTTAGCCCTGTAGAAGTAGAAGTATCTCAACTTGTATCCATGTCGGCGAATGGACTTCCTATTACTACTAGCAACAATATGTCTACTTATATAAATCTAAAGTCAGGAGATACTGCGGCCATAGGCGGTATAGTACAGAACACAGGTTATAAAGGGTTTAAAGAAGGCTCTGATGAAAAGAACGTAATAATAGATCTTACGAGGTCTAAGAGTTTTCAAAGAAATAAAACACAGTTTGTTATGTTCGTTACTCCAGAGATAGTGGCCTCTGCGGCAGAAGCAAGCAAGAAAGCAAAAGAAGCTTTTAACGTTAAATAAAAAAAGGAGTTTTATGCCAGAAGGCGTTAATAGATCATATTTAATAGCTGTTGTAGGTGGAAAAGGAGGCGTGGGTAAAAGCCTTATAAGCTCAAACCTTGCACTTTCTTTTGCTCTTGATACAAAAAAACCAGTCCTATTAGTTGATGCAGATCCTGATACCTGTGGTGATGACAGCGTTATACTTGGTGTTAAATCAAAAAGAAGTCTTTATGATGTAACAAAGGTTTCAGGAAGAATAACTCCTGCCATACTCAAAGAGTTCATAACCAATCACCCTGCTGGTATATCTGTATTGCCATTTGTAGAGAAAATATCAGATTATGGTTCAGTTGGTTCTGTAGACGTAAGACGTGTTATGGAAACGATACTTTCTAATTACACATACACCGTTGTTGATTGTGGAGGCAGACTTACAGAACAGGTTCTTGCTGTATTGGAAATGTCCACCATAATTCTTGTCGTTACAAATCCAGAAATAATAGTTTTAAAACACAGCAAGAGAATGATAGAGGACCTTAATGGGTTAATGTTTCATCCAGATGTTATGAGAGTAATTGTGAACAGATATAATCCAGCCAGCCCTATTACACCACAAATAATACAATCAAATCTTGGCATACAAATATTAGGTGCTGTACATGAGGATGTGGATACTTGTATTACATCTATCACCAAAGGCAAACCAGCGCTTTTGTCTGCTCCAAAAAGTTTGGTGGCAAGAAATATTTTCCAAATTGCAAGAGTGTTGCAGGAACGAGGTATACTTGATTCTCTTTATGGTATTAACAAACCTCGTCGTGATGATGCACTCATATCAAAGAACGTGGGACAAGCTCCAGTCGTAACAGATGGTCTTAGTATAAAACAAAGAAAAGCCGGTATAGTTAGTGAACATGTAAGATTAAAGAGAAAGATACACAGAGCCCTCATAGACAACATGGACTTAAAAAAGCTGGACCTTGAATCAAAGGACGACCCAAATAAATTCACAATACTTTATGAAAAAACAAAAAGGACAGTTATAAGTCTTTTAGAAAAAGAGGATCTTAACTTTTTAAAGACCAGAGAAGACAGAGCACAGTTAATTAAATCTATTTTAGACGAGGCGTTAGCCCTTGGTCCATTAGAGGATCTTTTGGCAGATGAATCTGTATCAGAAATAATGGTTAATGGACCAGATATTATCTATATAGAAAAGAACGGCAAGGTTCAACTTTCTCCATATACTTTTACAGGCTCTCAGCAGTTAATGGGTGTTATAGAAAGGATACTTGCTCCAATAGGCAGAAGAATAGACGAAAAATCTCCTTATGTTGATGCACGACTTGCAGACGGTTCCAGAGTACACGCGATAATTCCACCACTTGCAATAGATGGTCCAACACTTACTATAAGAAAATTCAAAAAAGAAAAACTTGGTATGGACGATCTTATAAGGTTTGGTTCTCTAACAAAGGATATTTCTGAATTCCTGAAGGCTGTAATAGAGAGTAGACTTAACACACTGATATCTGGAGGTACTGGTTCTGGTAAAACAACATTGCTGAACATATTGTCTGGAATGATACCTAATAACGAAAGAATAATAACAGTTGAAGATTCTGCAGAATTAAAACTCCAGCAGGACCACACTGTTAGATTAGAAGCAAGACCAGCTAACATAGAGGGTGAAGGAGAGGTTTCCATAAGGGACCTTGTTAAGTGTACCTTAAGGATGAGGCCAGACAGAATAATAGTTGGAGAATGTAGGTCTGGAGAAGCTCTTGATATGTTGCAAGCAATGAATACCGGCCATGACGGATCATTAACCACGATACATTCAAATAATCCTACTGACTGTTTAAGAAGACTTGAAACACTTGTTATGATGGCAGGAATGGATCTTCCAGCAAAAGCGATAAGGGAACAGATAGCCTCTGCCATAAATATAGTAGTACAACAAACAAGGCTTAGCGACGGATCTAGAAAGATAACTCATATTACAGAGGTTGCTGGTATTAGAGGAGACGAAGTCGTTTTGAACGATGTGTTCTTGTTCAAACAATCTGGAGTAGACGAAAAAGGAAAAGTTATAGGAAAATTTGTTGCCACTGGTTATATACCAAAATTCATAGAGACCCTTGAGTCCAGAGGTATATCTATACCGAAGGGTCTGTTTAGTGTGGGGTGATCAAGATGTATCAAGAAAGCATGCTTGGTATATATAAAATTGGCATGATCGTCGTTGTTAGTGTAATCATGTTTATTGTTGTACTTATAAACTCAAAAAAGGGCATTCGTTATCTTGATGAAAAATTTGACGAAAGGGCAGAATGGTTAGTTAGAGAGCTTGATTCTGTATTCATAGAGATAAACAAAAGAACGGCAGTAATACTTATGTATGCTGGTACTCTTGGAATGGGTTTTGTTATGTTCATTCTTTTTCTGCCAAATTATATTGCTGGCATGATATTTGGGCTTGGTACAGGTTTTATGGTGTCAAGACTTCCTGCACCTATAATAAACTATATAAAGAATAGAAGGGCATATAGATTTAATTTACAGATGGTAGATGGACTTACACTTATGTCTAACGGTTTAAGAAGTGGTCTTAACCTTATTCAATCTGTTCAACTTGTCGTGGATGAAATGCCAAACCCTATCAAGCAGGAATTTACTCTGCTACTTGCACAGAACAGAGTTGGCGTTCCAATAGATGAAGCTTTTGTTAACCTTTCAAAGAGGCTGGACATAGAAGATCTTGATATGTTCGCCACAGCCATACTGATATTAAGAGAAACGGGTGGTAATCTTCCAGAAACTTTTGATACTATCGTTCATACTATAAGAGAAAGAGTAAAATTTTCTGCAAAAGTTAAAGCATTAACAGCACAGGGTTTGTTCCAAGCTCTTGTTATAACCATAGTACCTTTTGCGTTGCTTGGTGTTCAGTATTATTCAAACCCTGCACAAACGGGTCTACTTTTTACTACACCATTGGGGTATGTTATGCTTACGGTTATGTTCGGTATGCAGGTGACTGGTGGTTATATGATAAAGAAAATAGTTACCATTAAAGTTTAATATTTGGATAAAGGGAGTGAATAAAATGAAAAAAATAAGATTATTACTTGTTTCTATCCTAATACTTTGTTCTGCAAGTGCTAGTGCCTCTATATGGATAAAGAATGGGAATTTCTTTATGAGGTTCTATGATGCCAACGAAGGTAATGGATTAGAACTAGTACGTTTTTACAACAGTATTGGTAGCGATAAAGGACTGTTCGGTTATGGATGGGGCACTGTTCTTACACCAAAATTAATTTCAATAAATGGCATGATACGGATAGAAGAACTTTCTGGTGGTGGTAAAAGCCATTTTATAGATAAGAAAAAAGATACCATAGCTTCTGTAGTCGACAAGCTCGTAAAAGCTATTCCCTCTAAAGGAATGGATGCCGCCTATTCTGAAAAGATAAAAGAGAACTTGTTGTCTAACAATGACATGATCTTTGATCTTGCTGATAAGAACGCCCTTAATGGATATGTACATAAAGAAGGGACAGAAATGGAGTGCATAGAAAGGGTTGGAGAAAAGATAAAAAAAGTAAAAGGTGGCTATATAAGATTAAAGGTAGATGGTAACGCTGATTATTTTGATAATACAGGGAAGATGATAAGACAGAAAATGAAATCTGGTCGTTATTTTGTGTATTCCTATGATCAAAGAGGTAATGTTGATACCATAAAAGATCAATTAGGACGTTGGATGAAATTCTATTTTTCTAGCGATAACCTTTTACAAAAGATCGTTATGTTCAACAAAAAAGTTGCAGAATATAAATATGACAACAAGGGTGACCTTATAGAATCAAAGGACACTGCTGGGCAAACATATACGTATAAATATAATAATTATCATAAACTTGTAGAAGTTGGCCTTCCATCTAAAACAGGAAAACCAGCAAGAATAATAGTTAAGTATGAAGGTAGTACAGGACGAGCAATCTATCAAAAAACAGAGGACGGCTGGGAAACCTTTGTTGAATATTCTGAGGATAAAGAGAAGAACCAAAATTATTCAGCAGTTAGTTTAATAAAAAAATTCGGTAAAGAGGTTTACTCAGAGAAATATGAATTCTGGAAAAGGCCACGTCCAGACGGATCTTTTTATGACTACAAGGTAAGAGAAACAGCTTCTAATGGAAAGCAAAAGACAACTGTTTATACTATGTGTTGTGGAACACCGTTAATGATAGATGACGACGGTGTTATAAGTAGGTTTGAATATAATTCTAAGGGACTTTTAAGTAAGAAGGTTTTCCCAGAAGGCAGGATAATAGAAGTTGGTTACGATAACAAAGACAGGGTCTCTTATGTACTTAATAACGGCACAGCGTATAGGTTTGATTATAATGAGCTAGATCAACTTATTATCGCAAAGACTGCAAAGGTATCTTTTCAGATGTCATATGATGGCAATGGCAACCTCTCTAAGATATCAGATAACAGAGGTAACGTTTTTGACCTTAAATACGACCAAAAAGGAAGGCTTAGCGAACTTGTTTCAAAATACGGTTCTTTAGTTCTTAACTATAGTTATGGTTCTGATGAGCCAGAAATAACAGCAAAAGGTAGTGTTTCAGAAAAAGTATGGGAAATCCGAAGAGTATATCAGGATTATTTAGACACCGTGATGGTTTACTCCTTGATAGATCTTACTTAGGAGGTTCTATGTTTAGGATATTAATTATAGTGGGGCTGGTTTTTTCAGGTATTAGTTTGTTTGCAGAAGACATAGTACAAAGTGATTTTAGCGAGAAATTCGTGGGTTATAAAATGGACCCATTCGTTATACAGGAATCAAAGGAATGTTTGTTAAAACCATACATGCCAACTTATGGAGGCTTTGATATATTCTCTGGGCCATTCTATAAAAAAGGAGCTAAGACCACAAATCAGTAAAAACTTTTTGTTTATTGGTTAGTGGTGTAGGTATATTGATTGCCTTCTTTGTCTGTTATTACCATGCCATTTACATTGCCCTTTGTTGCCATAATCTGAGCAGGACTTGCGTTTATTGATGTACAGTTTGGATTTAAACTATTTCCAGTAAAGAATGTTTTGAAAAAATCCCAACCTTTACCATTACCACTGCCGCCACCACTACCAGCGAGTTGTGCCATAGCTGGAGCGCTCATTAGGCCTACTATTAGAATCAATGTTATTACTTTTATTGCCTTCTTCATTTTCTTCTCCCCCTTAAAGGTCTTTCTTGCAATATATTATTTGCAAGCGGTATGCCAAGTTAGGCTTTTGTTCTAAGATGTTGATTTTATTGTTTGTTGTCTTTTGAACACCCTTTTGTGACCTGCTAATTCGCTTGATGAGTGTAAAAAAATTATACACTATTTTTGATGTCTTCTTTTATTGCCAAGATTAGTTCTGCAGTGGAATTGAACTTTTTTATATCACGTATTTTTTTAATAAAACATATAGATATTCTTTTATAGTAAATGTTTGAATCAAAATTTGGAATATGAGTCTCTATGACTGTACGATCCATTCCTCCAATAAAGGTAACACTTTTGTATTCCTTGTCGTCTATATTAGTTAAAGTTTTATAAACTCCATGACAAGGTAGTACCATTTTTTTACTTGGATATATGTTGGCAGTCTTAAAACCAAGTTTTCCACCAATACCTTTTCCTTTAGCTATTATTCCACTTATTGAATAGTAGCGCCCTAGCTGTTCTTCTAGCTCTAGCATTCTCGCTTTTTCTAAAAATTCACGTATTGTTGTTGAGCTTATTTTTTTATCGTCTATCTTAAGGTCTTTTATTATAACTACGTTTATACCCTCTTTTGAGCAGAGCTCCTTAAAGATTAATGCATTGGTATCTCTGTTTTTTCCAAGCCTAAAGTCCTCTCCAACTATGATATTTTTAACAAAAAGTTTGTTTATGAGGATCTTTTTTATGAAATCATTTGTATTCATCCCAAAAACAGCATCTTTTTTTGTGATCACAAATACTTGGTTTATGCCAAGTTGCTTAAACTTTCTTAATCTCTCTGAAAAAGATAGTATTAACTTAGTATTGGGCCTTGGATGTGGATAGAAGCTTAAAATAGAGCTTATATCGTGTTTTTTTAACTCATCTATTATGTTGTAATGCCCAAGGTGAAGTCCGTCAAAAACCCCAATTGCAAGGGCTTTGGGTGGATTTTTTTGGTGATTTAAGTAGATCTTGTGCATATTTATTTTGGAACTTATCACAGTTATATAAAATCACAAGACGGCTTAATTTTTGTTTGCCATATGTTGCCATACAATATATTATTTTTGTCAGGGTTGTTGCGTATCGGAAAAAAATAACAGACCCCGAACAGATATTTAGAGCTGTTCGGGGTTTTTGGTATTATAGGGAGTATTATGGATAAAATTATTAAAATATTAAGAACAGTACAGAATGAAAATAGAGAGGCATTATTAGAGCACGAGGTATATGAAATATTCTCTGAGCTCGGTATACGAACACCAAACTTTAAATTCGTAGGTATTCAAGAAAAAGTAGCATTAAAACTTAACGGATCTTGCAACGAGGTCGTAGTAAAAGTTGTTTCTCCAGAAATACTTCATAAGACAGAGCTTGGCGGAGTGGTGTTCTGCGAGAACAACGAAGCTGATATAAGTAAAGCAATACAAGATATAAGAAAGAGAACTACAAAATATGATGTTAGGGGTTTTTTGGTCGTAGAAAAAGTAAAATATAAGTCAAATTTTGGCAGGGAATTAATTTGCTCTGTTCGTAACAGCAAGGATTTTGGTACTATCATTGGTTTTGGTGTTGGCGGCATAGATACAGAATTCTTTGGTAAGAGAATGGATAAGGCCTTTAGCGTTATATCTGCGGACAATAAAGACCTACTTACAGATACTTTAAAGAAAAGTTCTGCATATTATAAATTGGCAGGTCTTGATAGACAAAAAAAGAAACTATTAGAAGACGACAAATTAAGATCACTACTTAACGGACTTAAAGAACTTGGTTCATATTTTTCTTATGAGAATGAAAACAACAAGAGTGATATCTTAATAACTGAGTGCGAGATAAATCCTGCTGTCATAACAGACGATGGAGACCTTGTTGCAATAGATGGACTTATGAAGATAGATAAAAGGCAAACTCTTTCTCCAAGAAGACCAGCAGAAAAACTTGATAAACTGTTCCATCCAAAAAGCATTGCCGTAATAGGTGTTTCAGAGAAGACAATGAATATGGGGCGCATCATACTTAATAACATAATGGATAAAGGTTTTGATAAGAATAAACTATACGTTATAAAACCTGATATTGATAAGATAGACGGTGTAACTTGTACCAGTGCTGTTAGCACCCTGCCAGAAAAAGTGGACCTTTTGGTTCTTGCTGTTAGTGCAGGAATAGCTGGAGATGTAATAAAAGAGTCAATAGAAAGCAATAAGGTAGAAAGCATAATCGTTATTCCAGGTGGTTTTGCAGAAAAGGAAGAAGGCAAACACCTTGAGGCTGAAATAGTAAAAATGATTCATGAAAGTAGGTCTTCAAAAGACAAGGGGCCTGTAATAGTTGGTGGGAATTGTCTTGGAGTAGTTTCTTTACCAGGTAATTATGATACTTTCTTTATTCCTAGTAACAAAATGGATTATGGTATGCCAAAGCCCTATGCTTTCATTTCTCAATCTGGAGCTTTTATAATTTCTAAGATAAGCAAAACCTTAGTTTCTCCATATTATTCTGCTTCGATTGGCAACCAAATGGACCTTACTTTTAGCGACTATCTTAATTATTTCGTAGATGCAAAAGATATAAATACCGTAGCTGTATATATAGAGGGGTTCAAAGAACTTGATGGTATACGAACTGCAAGAGCTGTTAGGGCCCTTAGGGCAAAAGGTAAGAACGTACTTATATACAAAGGAGGACGTTCTTTGGAGGGCATGTCTGCCGCCAGCGGGCATACAGCATCCATAGCTGGTGATTATGCTGTTTATAAGGCTGTTATGGAAGATGCTGGGGCTTGTATTGTTGAAAGTTTTTGTGAGTTTGAGGATCTTTTAAAACTTTTTGTTGGTTTTAATACCAGTACTAACATGAACGGAAAAGATCTTGCAATAATAAGTAATGCTGGTTTTGAGGCTGTTGGTATGGCAGATAGTCTTAATTCTTTAAAAATAGCGAAATTATCTAAAGTAACAAGGGATAAAATGCAGAAAACACTTAATGATTTTAAATTAGACAAGATAGTTACAGTAAATAATCCAATGGATGTTACACCAAGTGCAAACGATACTGTATATATGGATTGTTTTAGGTCAATGATGGACGATGAAAGTGTTGGCTTTGGCGTTTTTGCCTGTATCCCAATGACCCCTGCTCTTAAATCTATAGAAAAAGAGCTTGGGCCAGATTCTGTGTTTAACAAGGTAGAAGCCTATGCAAAGACCAGTAAAAAACCTTTTGTTGTAGTGGTTGACAGTGGAGAACTTTACGATCCTGCCTGCAAGCTCATCAAAACAGTTCCTGTTTTTAGAGAAGCAGATAGAGCAATGAAAGTTTTGGGCAGATATTTACAGTAACTGTTATTATTCTGCAACCTTGTTAACACTGTAAGATACTTCTTCGCTATCTACCAGTATCTCTAGTTTTGGTATTCCATTCTTTACAACAGGTGTTACTTTTATTGTTTTACCATCATGTACAAAAGTGTTCTTATCTACTCCTTTTTGTAGTGCTACAGTGTCAACCGTAAAAGACTCTACCGTTCCGTTTTTCACTATAATAACTGCTTTTGTAGTAATGGTCTGTCCCATAACAACTGCTTCTGTCGTTATTCCTTCTATGGTTCCAACGTATGTTCCGTTGGCTTTTTTGAGCTCTTCTGCATTGGCTTGTTCTTTTATTTTATCGTCAGCTTCTTTTATTATGTTTTTTGCTTCTTGGTTATTTTCATCTATTGTTAACACTTCTTGTGCTTCTTTTTTTGCTTCTTCGTATTTTCCTTTGTTCATTAAGCTTCTTGCCTTTTCTAAATGAGAGGAAACTTTATCGTTATCTTCTTTTTCCTTTATTTTTTTATTAACTTCTTCTAATAGTCTTTTAGCATCAGCATTTTCTTGATCTAATACTAATGCGGCTTCTAATTCTTCCTTAGCATTTTTATAGTCTTCTTTTTTTATGTATTCATCTGCCTTTTTTATGTGATCTTTGATCTCTTCCTCTTTCTTTAGTTTGTCTTGTTTATTAAGCTCCTCGTCTATTGTGTTGAGAAGTTCGTTTGCTTTCTGATGCTCTGGATTGATTATCAATGCTTTTTGAACCTCAGCCTTAGCTTTTGCAAATTCTCCCTTAACCTTATACTCATTAGCTTTCTTTAAGTGTTCATTTATTTGTAGATTATCCTCTGAGTTTTCTTCTGCAATTTTCTTTTCTTGTTTTTTTATTTCATCTATTTTTTGGAAATCTATTGAGTAGGAATCAAGTTTTATATCACAATTTTTGTTGAGTAGGATCTGGTCTAATGTT
>JAKIZQ010000025.1 GCA_022707945.1 Bdellovibrionales bacterium | reverse complement strand
ATGTTCTGGACTACATCATGGATCTTGAGAGTAAGATCCATTGTGACGGAACTCCTACTAAGAATGAAATAATAAGTGATTCTGAAGGCAGAGACGTTAAAGTTACATATTTTTGCAAGGACGGTATGCCAGAATTACAACAGGCAAGTATAGTTAATAACAAAGGATTGCTTGAAACAGAAATTAACAGAGTTAATTTCGTAGGTGATGTTTTCGCTGTTAGAGAAAAATATTTTACGTTCCATGATAACGGTAGCACAAAAACAACAACAGAATATTTTGTTGAGTACAATCCTAAAGAGAATACTAGTAGAAGTATCTATACTAACAATGATGAATATTCAGAAGATAAAAGGCTAAAAAGATCTGTGAATATACAATCTGGTACAACGACAGAAGAGTCTTGGGACTATTTCCCGAATGGAGCTAGATCAAAATATACTGTTGTTATAACAACAGATAAGGATAAGAGTGAGTCAATCATTGATTATAATCAATCTGGAGAGAAGATACGTGATACAGAAATATATTATGATCTTACAGAAAGCACTCCATATAAAAAAGAGATAACCGCGTATGATCTTAAGAGTCAAAAGATAGTAGAAGTCGTTATATATGAATACGAGAATGGGATTGAAAGATTTAAGACTACAGATGAATATGAGAGAGGAAAACTTTTGTCTAGGACCTATTATGAGCTTATATATGACGAGCAAGGTAAATTCAAAAAAGAAAAGAAAACAGGTAAAGACATTTTTTAATATTGTGCTTTAATGTTTGTTGTGGTCACAAATTTTATTCGTGGAACTTAGGGAGGTTTTATGTTTAAGAAGATTTTTGTAGTTGTTCTGTCCTTGTCCATGAGTTCAATTATTGCCTCACAGAAAGCAGATCAAAAATCAACATTTGATTTTAGTAAATTTGATTTTAATAAGATAGAAGATGTTCATGCATATATACAGAATATTGAATCACTACTTGTAGAGGATTGCAAAGATAGGGCTTCGGTTACTAAAGAGATAATAGATGAAACAAAGAGTTTAGAAGTTTATTGCTTTTGTAGAGAAGCTGGACCTTTGTTAATAACTGCGACCTTAAGTAATAAGGAAACTAGGTTTACAGAGTTAAGAATAGAAAAAAACACTAATGGAAATGATATTAATACCACAGAGACCTATTATACATACTACGACAGCAAGAATCTTAAAAGTTCTACTAAAATTTCGTCCTACCGTAATGATACAAAAAACTTGAAATATAAAATAACAGAGATCTTGAGAGAAGAATATGAAGATGTAACAACTAATGCTAAAATATTGAAAAAGATTAAGATCAAACCTAAAGACGATTATGATGATATCGAAGAAAGATATTTTGAATATTATACTGATACCGATAAAGCCATAACTGTAGCCAAAGAGCTAATCGTAGTTATAAAAGGGACCGGTAAAATAGAGGATACCTTGTATGAGTATGATAGAGCTGGTTTAACAACTAGTGAAACAAAAACAGAATACATTAATGGATTGCCATCTAAGAAAACTGTTACAAATTATGACGGTACCAGCAATAAAGCAGTAATAGGCGTTGTCATATATGAATACAATGAAGCTGGTTTAGAAAAATTTAAAACAGTCGAAAAATATAAAAATGGTAAGATCATATCGAGTAAGTATTTTGAACTTATTTATAACAGTGAAGGAAAACTAGAAAAAGAGAAACCAGCAAAGAAAAAATAGAGAATCAACTCTACTATGGATATAACCTTTGTTCTTGGTGATATTACAGATCAAAACACAGATGCAATAGTTAATGCTGCTAATAACTCCCTGCTGGGTGGTGGAGGAGTTGATGGTGCTATACATAAAAAAGCAGGGCCACTGTTGTTAGAAGAATGTAGAAAATTAAAAGGTTGTGCTACAGGCTCTGCAAAAATAACTAAAGCTTACGCACTTAGATCAAAATATATAATACATGCTGTAGGGCCAGTTTATAAAGATGGGTTTAATGGTGAATCTGTTCTATTAGCTTCAGCCTATAAAAGATCTATTGAACTTGCGATAGAGCATAATCTTAAAAGTATTTCTTTCCCTGCTATAAGTGCTGGTGCTTATGGCTATCCAGTTAAAGAGGCCGCTCTTATAGCTCTTGGTGTGGCGCTGAAAGCTAAAGAACAAAATGTCCCTTTAGACGAACTAAGGTTTGTCCTTTTTAATGACGAGGTCTATAATACGTTCAAGTTAGCATATAAAGAACTAAAAGAAGGTATATTCAATGGAACAACTCCTTAAATTCTTAAGAACCAAATCTTCTCCAAAAATAGTTGTATTAACAGGAGCTGGAGTTAGTGTAGAGTCTGGCATAAAGACATTCAGGGATAGTGGAGGCTTGTGGGAAAATTATAGAGTAGAGGACGTTGCTACCCCAGAAGGTTTTTATGCGAACCCAGATCTTGTTTATGAATTTTATAACCAAAGAAGAAGACAGGCAAAATTATGTGAACCAAATAGAGGACATTTTGCACTCGCAGAAATAGAAGACTTGTTTGGTGATAATTTTACCTTGGTAACACAGAACGTGGATAACCTTCATGAGAGAGCTGGTTCAAAAAAAGTTTTACACATGCACGGAGAACTTTTTAAGGCAAGATGCTTTGAATGTGGTTCTGTAATGGATTGGGAAGAAGACCTTGATGCAAGTGATAGTTGTGATGCCTGTCATGGAAATCTTAGGCCTCATATTGTGTGGTTCAATGAAATGCCCTTGTTCATGGACGATATTATTTCTAACTTATCTTTGTGTGATCTTTTTGTTTCTATAGGTACTAGTGGCGTTGTTTATCCAGCGGCAGGCTTTTATCAAACAGCTTCTTCAAAAGGCGCTTATACCTTGGAACTTAATCTTAATCCAACAGGTTCTAATTTTGATTCTGTTATACAAGGACCTTCTGGTACTACGATAGATGTTTTATTAAAAACTTTAAGGAGTGTTTACACAAATTAAATTTATGAAAAAAACAATAATCGTTTTAGCGATGGTTTTTCCTTCATTAGCATTTTGTGGAATATCTGTTTTTGGTGGTCAGGGATACGGAGCTTTTAGATTAGCAGGAGCAAGCAGTACTAATCTTTCTAGCATAATGATAGCTGGCATAAAATTTTCTGAATATTTTGACTTTAGATATCTGAGTCTTGACACAGCGTTAAGGATGCCAGTGCTTCCATTTAGGGTCTTGGATATAAAATATAATAAGGATGGTGATACTTATACTTCATATGACTCAGACGTTTTTGGTATTTCTTTTAATATACCGGTAACAGAACGTTTTAAGATAGGCCTGCTCTATGGTTTGGGTAAATCTGAAATAGGTAACCTAACAAAGCAATCAAGTGGTGATTATATAGCTACTATACATAAAAGTTTTATACAGGCCTTTAATGCAGAGCTTACTTGGACGATGCCCTTTGAGATGTTCATTGTTTCTCCAAAGATAGGGCTGCTAATGCATTTTTTAGATAAGGATTCAGGGTACAGTAATGCGGCCTCGTATTATGGTGCTGTATCAATTACCTATGTTTTCGAACAAGAAGATAAAAAATAATTTTTTATTTACCCCAATTATCAACTATCTCTTTTATCATTTGAGAATCAGCCTTTCCCTTTAAAAGAGGCATTACATTCTTCATATTAACTTCTTCTGGCTTAACGTTTGCTTTTATGAACGCAAGAACTTCTTCTTTGCTCATCTGTTTTGGTAAAAATTCCTCTATTATTTTTAACTCTTCTTTTATTTCTGCTTTTTTATCATCAGGAAAGAAGTCTAGGGATTTTACAAGCTTCTTGTGATACGCCTGACATACTTCTTCTTCCGTCCTTTTCTTTGCAGTTGATTTTTCTTCTGTCTTTATTTCTGCCATTAGCATTCTTATTACAGATAATCTTTTAGCATTTTTGTCCCTCATGGCTGTTTTCATTTGTTCGTGTAAAAGCTCGGATAACTTCAATTTTTTACCCTCCACAACCTTATATACCTTAAAATCTATCAAATGCAAATTTTAATTTTTCAAATATATATTTGACAAAATCAAATGAATGTTTTAATTAATCCGTATTATGATTAAAAAAGGAACTAATACTAGGTCTCTTTTAATTGAGAAAGCAACCCCGTTGTTTGCCAAAAAAGGCTATGATGGGGCTACTATTAAGGACATTTGTCAGGCTACGGGGATGAACGTTAGCTTAGTGAGTTATTATTTTGGAGGCAAAGAAGGACTTTTTCATGCCTGTATAGAGAGTTTTGGTGAATTTGGACTTAGAACAGCAGAAAAAATATTAGTACCACCAAAATCAAAACAGGAGTTTGATATAAGGCTGTCCTTATTCCTAGATGAGATAATCAATATACATTTTGAACACATTGAACTTTTGACTCTGATACACAAAGAAATGGAAAGCCAGAGTCAAAAATCATCCGAGGTATTTAAAAAAACATTCCATAAGGTGTTTGAACTTTTAGTAGCTTTTTTTAGTACTGCTCAAGATAACGGGATTATAAGCAAAGAATTAGATTCAAGGTTATGTACATCTATTCTGTTTGGATCAATAAAATCATTTCTGATGGTCAATCCAAAATTAAGAAAAGTGTTCTCTTTGCCAGACATTGAAAATCCAGCATCTAGAAAAAAGATAAGAGACAACTATATCAAAATATTTTGTGAGGGTTTTTGCAATGAAAAAAATAATTAGTTTTATCGTCTTTAGTATTCCTTTCTGTGCTTATGCTGAACTAATAACTCTTGAGTCATATATTCAACAGGTAGCACAAGGGAACCAAAATTATACAGCTTCTGTTAAAAACACCGAGGCTGGAAAACTAAAGTCACAGGAAGGGGAGCTTCTTACATCTACCTCGTTCTTTACTAATCTAAATCATGTTAACGACAAAAGGGTACCAGCAATACCTGCAATAATGGGGGATAGAACTATCGTTTCTAGTGGTTTGATGGGGTTTGCCAAGAACACTACCTTTGGTCTTAGTGGAAAACTTTATTACTCTTTAACCCACACAAAAATGAATGGTGTTAATGGCTCTTTTATTCCATATACAGAGTATTATGAAATGAGCCCTGTACTAGAAGTAAAACAATCCTTATGGCAAAATGCTTTTGGACGTCAAACACGTGCAGCAATGCAGGCATTAGAATCTAAATCCATGAGTGATGCCTATTCATCAAAATATATGTCTAAACAGCTAATTTCAGCATCAGAAAATCTTTATTGGAATCTTTCTACTGTTAGGGAACTTTTGGATATACAAAAGCAGAATCTTAATAGAGCAGAAAAACTTCTAGAATGGTCTAAAAGGAGAGCGAACCTTAACCTTGCAGACAAGGTTGATCTTTTACAAGCACAAGCAATGCTAAAGATGAGACAACTAGAAATTGAATCTACAATGGAAACAGAAAGACAGCTATTAAGACAATTCAATACCAACAGAGGTCTTACGAGCGATGATGTAGAAATAGAATTGGAAAAAATGACCCCAGAACAAGCTTTGGCTCTTTCTATTCCAGAAAAAGTTGGGGTTAGAGAAGATGTGAAAGCTTTAGAGGCTGGAGCGAGGGCTGCTGCCGCTAATGTTAAATTATCAAAAGATAAAAATGCACCTACATTGGATCTTTTTGGTACTTTTTCTCTTAATGGAAAAGAAAAATTTAACGATGCCTTTCAAGATGCTTTTAGTGGTAGATATCCCTACACTGTTGTAGGACTTACCTTTAGTGCACCACTAAGTTTTGGATATGTGAGCAGAGTGAACCAAGGTTATGAAGCAGAAAAAGTAGCGGCAGAATATGCCTATCAAAGAAAATCTTTTGAAACAGAAAGGCTTTGGGATGATCTTAACAAGAAGATAGTTGATGTAAGAAAAAAACTTGAATTAGCACATGAGCTTGAAAAATTACAGGATCAAAAAGTTAATTACGAAGAAAAAAGACTTAAACTTGGTCGTACTACAACGTATCAGGTCATAATGTTCGAGAATGATTTGGCAAGTGCACAACAAACAAGATTACTTGCCCAACAAGAACTTATTTCTACTATAACTACGATGAAGACCTTTAAGAGCGAAGAGGAGATATAAAATTTATGAACATTGCTGAACTTTCGATCAAACGCCCCGTCTTTATAACTTGCATATTTATCCTTATCTTAACCATAGGAGGAATATCTCTTAGCAGGTTGGGTGTGGACCTTTTCCCAGATATAGATTTTCCTATAGTGTCTGTAGTTACCTATTATCCGGGTGCTTCTCCTGCAGAAGTAGAAACAGATGTATCTAAAATAATGGAAGATGAACTAGGCGGACTTTCTGGTCTAGAAAACCTTTATTCAAGCAACAAGGATGGAGCCAGTATAATAACTTGTCAATTTACTCTTGAAACAGACATTAAGTATGCACAACAACAGGTAAGGGACAAGATATCTGCTATAAGATCTAAATTGCCAGACGATATTGAAGAACCAATAATCAGGATAGTTGACCCTTCTGATAACTCAATAGCCATAATTTCTGTAGAGGCTGAACTTGATGATGCCAAGATGTATGATCTTGTAGAATACACCGTTAAGCAAAGACTAGAACAAGCAGATGGTGTTGGTAGAGTAGAAGTTATTGGTGGAAGAAAAAGAGAGTTCCACGTAGAGCTTGATAAAGATAAACTAAATAACAGACAGATCTCTGCATCAATGGTGGCTAGTCAATTGGGACTAGCTGGCAAGAATATTCCTTCAGGAAGATTACAAGGTGATATAAATGATATTACAATAAGATCTTTGGCAGAATTTAAGAGTATAGATGATGTTAATAATACAATTGTAAGTTTTTTGGGCAATGATGTTCCCGTTGCTGTTAAAGATATAGGTTCTGTTACAGAGTCACTTGAGGATGAAGATTCAAGGTCTTTTATAAATGGAAAGAAATCATTAGTGGTCTTGGTATATAAGCAAGCAGATACTAATACTGTTTCTGTAATTAAATCGGTAAAAAAGAAGGTAAATGAGTTAAACACAAGTATAGCTGAGTTAGATGGCAAACCAAAACTTGCAGTAGTTCAAGATAGTTCATGGCCTATAACAGCCAACGTTAACGACGTTACAGAAACTATAATTATAGGTATCATACTTACGATTCTTGTAGTGTATCTTGCGCTTGGTAGCGGTAGGTCCACTATCATAACAAGTGTGGCTCTTCCAAATTCATTACTGGGTGCTTTCATCCTTATGTTCGTTGCAGGATTTACTGTTAACGTAATAACTCTTTTAGCATTAAGTTTAGCAGTAGGTCTTTTGATAGACGACGCTATAGTTGTCAGAGAGAATATATTTAGGCATCTTGAAATGGGAGAATCACCAAAAGAAGCGGCGATCAAAGGAACAAAAGAAGTTATGCTTGCAGTTGTTGCCACAACATTTGTTATAATAGCTGTTTTTGCTCCAGTGTCGTTCTTGACTGGTGTAGTAGGAAGGCTTTTTAAATCTTTTGGTCTAACAGTATGTTTTGTTATGTTAATAAGTTTGTTAGACGCTCTTACTATGGCTCCAATGCTATCTGCTTATATGGCTGGTAAAAAAGAGCATAAAGAAAAAAGGAATTGGGTATTAACTAAATTTAAAATATTCCAAGATAAACTAGAAGTGTATTATGAGAGGATACTTAAATATACTTTACTTCACTCAAAGAAAGTCTTGCTTATAAGTTTGGGCATATTCATTGTTACCTCTGCAACTATTATATGGATACCAAAATCATTTAAATCTGCCGTAGATAATGGTGAATTTATAATCTTCTTAGAGGCTAAACCGGGAACTAGTTTGGCTCAGTCAGAAAGGTATGGAAAAGAAGTTGACGATCTTATTAGGAAGAATAAGTTGGTAGAACTTACTGGTCTTTTTATGGGTGGTGGTACTAATGACCATAACGACATAATGTTGTATGTTAAGATGATAGACAGATCTAAAAGAAGCACTTCTACTACTGAATTTAAAGAACTCGTTAGGCAACAAATGAAGAATTATAGCTTCCTTAAACCTATTATAGGTGACACCGTAGGTAACTTTGGTTCTAAACAACCATTCTTGCTTTATATAAAAGGTGATGACCTATCTGAATTAAAGAAGATATCAGATAAAGTTATGGCAAAGTTCAAGGATCATCCTGCTTTAAAGGATGTTAGTTCTTCTTATGAAGAGGGTAAGCCTGAGTTCCAAATAGTGTTTGATAAAAATAAAGCAGAAAGAATGGGTGTATCAAGCAATATGGCTGGCATGGAGTTGAGGACTTTTGTAGAGGGTCAAACTCCAACTAAATTCAAAATAGGTGATAACAATTATGATGTAAGGGTTAGATTCAAAGAGGAGCATCGTGATCTTAAAAGTATTTTTTCTTCTATATATGTGCCAAATATAAATAATCGTTTGATACCTTTAAGTACTGTCGCAAAAGGTGTAGAAACAGAAGGTCCTACAGAAATAAATAGACTTAATAGAGCTCGATATGCGTTGATATCCGCAGATGTTGCTCCCAAGGGTCCCGGTATGGCAAAAGCAATAGAGGATATAGAACAGTTTTTTAAGAATGATATTAAACTTCCAGATGGATATTCCTATGAATTTGAAGGGCAGGCAAAAACTTTTGGAGAACTTATAACAGCGATGTTGTTAGCGGCCACCATTGGTATAATATTTATTTATCTTATACTCGCCAGCCTATATGAATCATTCGTAATACCATTAACTATCATGTTGGTAATACCTCTTGCTCTTTGTGGAGCTTTTGCCGCACTTTTTATTACAGGTCTATCATTAGATCTTTTCTCTATGATAGGGTGCATAATGTTGATAGGTGTTGCGACAAAGAACTCTATTATATTAGTGGACTATACTCATAAACTAATGGACGAACAGGGTTTTGAAAGAAGTGAAGCTATAGTTAGGGCAGGAAAAACAAGATTAAGGCCTATCCTCATGACGAGCTTTGCGTTGATTGCCGGTATGGCACCAATAGCTTTTGGTATAAGTGAATTGTCTTCATTCAGACAAGCAATGGGTGTTGCCGTAATGGGTGGTATAGTTAGTTCTACCTTGCTTAGTCTTATAGTAGTGCCAGCCACTTTTACTTATATAGATGATTTTAGATTATTGTCGTCTAGCAAAATAAATAAATTATTTCATCATGGTAAATAATTAAGCCACGGTTTGTCATAGAAGTTGTTAACAAGATTCGTGTCGCGTGTATCATTATCCCTGCACATGGCAGAAGGACCACCATTATATTGAGCATAAGTTCTTCTTAGTATTGCATCCATGTCTCCACCAGAATTAGAGCCACTACTGCAGTCATTTCCCATTGCTGTAAGGTAATGATCATAAACTAGTCTTGCTCCATAATCTAAATTATCTTGTAAGACTGGTCTTTCATCGTGGTATTTGTCGTATATTTGCATTATCCCAAAAGAATGTCCGTTATCGCCTCTGAACACATAATAGTGTCCATCTACTTCAAAATAATGTTTCCATGTGGATTCTGTCCATGCTACTGCCTTTACAAGATCTATGAAGTCTGGATCATCAGATATTGCACTGGCGATATCCTCTATTAGTGCATCTATTGCGTCCATGTAATAGGGGTCTTCTACTTGGTTTTCTGTTGTTGGTACATAGTTAAGGTCTGAACCACTAAGATTTACTTCGTATTCTCCATCTGTGTTTGTTTCACCACCAGTTTGGAAACACCCATTTAGTAAAATAATTGCCAATAAACAAATGTAATTTTTTATCTTCATACTCATAATAATAAGTGTTGAGACTTTTTAGTTCAACGTTTATTATTTAAATACATGTTGAACAGTCAAAATATTTGGATGGCCTTGTTGCTAACTTTGTTTGCAGGTCTTTCTACCGGAATAGGTAGTGTAATAGCCTTTTTTGCCAAAACTGGTGGGAAGAAGTTCCTGGCTACGTCTTTAGGCTTTTCTGCTGGGGTAATGATCTATGTCTCTATGGTAGAAATATTTTCCAAATCTAAAGACGTGCTGTCTTCTGTTTATGGTTACAAGAACGGGAGTATTATTTGTGTTGCTTCCTTTTTCTTAGGAATACTATTAATAGGTATCATTGATAAACTTGTACCTTCTTATGAAAATCCACATGAAATACATAGGGGAAAAGATCTAGATGTGGCAAAACTTAAAAGAATGGGAGTTATGACAGCTGTAGCGATTGCTATTCATAATTTTCCAGAAGGGTTTGCTACTTTTATGAGTGCAATGCAAGATCCAAAACTTGGTATAGCAATAGCTGTTGCTGTGGCAGTACATAATATTCCAGAGGGTATTTCTGTTTCTGTCCCTATATGTTATGCAACTGGAAGTAAGAAAAAAGCTTTTATGTATTCTTTTATATCTGGGCTTGCAGAACCTTTAGGTGCTGTAATTGGGTTTTTATTATTAAGACCTTTTATGAATGAAGTCCTTTTAGGAATAACATTTGCATCTGTTGCAGGGATAATGGTTTTTATATCGCTAGATGAACTATTGCCTACGGCAAG
>JAKIZQ010000024.1 GCA_022707945.1 Bdellovibrionales bacterium | reverse complement strand
GTTTTTGATTATTCTCTTGTATTGTTATAAGTCCACCGATACCACTCGCCGCAAATACCCCGGTCCTTTCTTTCATTTGGTCTGTGAATGTAATACCAGCATCCTTTAATGCAAGTTCTGCTGCAATTATTCCATAGTGAATAAATGCATCCATTCTTTTTTGTTCCTTTGCATCTATGTATTGTTCAATTGGGAGATTTTTTACCTCTCCGGCTATTTTTACTGCATACTGTTCTGTATTGAATTTACTTATATTTGATATTGCGGATTTTCCTTCCACAAGTGAGTTCCAAAAATTATTCATATCTGTACCATACGGAGTTACAACGCCCATACCTGTTATCACTACTCTTCTTGTACCCATGATATTAAAGTCTCCTTTGGTTTTTTAATACAATTCTCTAGCCCCATTTAAGAAACCGAGCCCAACACCATAAAAGCGTTGGGCCCTAAAGCTTCTTATTCAAAACATTTTTACAATGATCAACCTTTCTTTGAATTAAGATAATTCAAAGCATCGCCTACTGTTTTTATCTTTTCAGCGTCTTCATCTGGGATCTCTAGGTCGAATTCTTCTTCCATAGCCATAACAAGTTCAACTATGTCCAAAGAATCTGCGCCAAGGTCGCTTATGAACGAAGCATTAGCTGTAACCTTTTCAGCCTCAACACCTAGCTGATCTACGATAATACCTTTTAATCTGTCTTCTAATGATGCCATCTTTTTAATCCTCCTTCTTTTCTTATATAAAATTTCCTACATATACATACCGCCGTTCACCCCAAGTACCTGCCCCGTCATGTACGCGGCTTTGTCTGATGCAAGGAATGTAACGGTATTTGCTATTTCTTCTACTCCACCAAAACGACCTAGTGGTATTTTAGACATAAAATCTTTTTGTACTTCTTCGCTTAAAGCATTAGTCATATCAGAAACTATAAAGCCCGGAGCTATCGCATTAACTGTTATGTTCCTAGATGCAAGCTCGTGTGCACAAGATTTTGTAAGACCTATCATCCCTGCTTTTGAAGCAGAATAGTTGGCCTGACCTTTGTTACCCATAACACCGACTATAGATGTTATGTTTATAATTCTTCCCCAACGACTCTTCATCATTATTGGAGCAACTGCTTTTGTACAATTAAAAGCACCTTTTAAATTAACATTAAGAACCATGTCCCAATCTTCTTCTTTTAATCTTATTAAAAGATTGTCTCTTGTTACTCCGGCGTTGTTAACCAATATATCTATTCCAATACCTGCTTCTTGTATTTTCTTAATACATTCGCTAACAGAATTAGAATCAGCAACGTTCATTGTATAGAACCAACACTTTACACCATACTTTTGTATTTCTGCTGTTATATTTCCAGCGTTGTTGTCGTTTATATCGGTAATGATTATATTAACACCCTCTTTTGCAAGAGATGCTGCAATAGAAGCACCAATACCTCTTGCACTTCCTGTAACCAACGCTGTTTTACCTTTCAAGCCAAGATCCATTTCTCCTCCCAGTTATTATAAAGACCCAAGGTCTTCAAGTGTATCTAAAGACAAACATTCAAAACTTTTTTGCATTTTAGCACAAAGACCACCAAGCACTTTACCAGGACCAACCTCTACAGCCTTTGCAACACCTGCATCTTTAAGTGTAGATATGGTTTGCTTCCACATTACAGAGCCAGGTATCTGTTTTGCCAAATTCTTAACTATGACAGAACTGTCGGAATAAATTTTAGCGTCTATATTCGCAACATACGGAGTCTTTAACTGATTTATTTGCAGTTTGTTCAATGCAGTTTCAAATTCTGGAACTATCGTTGTCATCAACGGTGAGTGGAAAGGGGCACTAACGTTCAGTGGAATAGCTTTTATTTTTAATTCCTTTAAAGAAGCAAGCAATGAATCAATGGCTTCTGCAGATCCAGAAACAACTATCTGTTCATCAGAATTATAATTTGCAGCAGAAAGTTTTTGCGCATTAGGATCTATTTTCTTTATCTCTGAGAGAAGAACATTTTCGTCTGCTCTAACAACTGCGGCCATTTTACCCATACCAACAGGTACGGCCTTTTGCATAAGTCTTCCTCTAAGATTAACTGTTCTTACTGCGTCCTCAAAATTCAAGGCACCGGCACAAACCAATGCAGAATATTCGCCAAGGCTATGCCCTGCAACATAAGAAAAGTTTATGTTCTTTTCACGTCGTAAAATCTCAAACATCGCAACGCTTGTTGTAAGTATTGCTGGTTGAGTGAACTCTGTTTTAACAAGTTCCGTATCTGGCCCTTCAAAACAAAGTTTACTTAAAGAAAAGCCCAGTGCTGTATCTGCTCTATCAAAGAGTTCTTTTGCATAAGGATACTTTTGTATCCACTTAGTACCCATGCCAATGTATTGGGAGCCTTGTCCCGGAAATAGTAGAGCTGTACTCAAAGTGGCTATTCCTCCTCTTTCTCTGTGGTGAGTTTTCTTCCTTTGTAGGTTCCACAGCTTGGGCAAGCCTGATGGAGAAGTTTTCTTTCTCCGCATTGTGAGCAGATTATGCTCCTTGTTTTTGTAAGGGCGTGGTGAGATCTTCTCATATCCCTTTTTGATTTAGATGTTTTCTTCTTTGGTACTGGCACGTTCTGATTCCTCCATGTTACTTACTAATATCATTTGCTAATACAATGCTATTTCTTTAACTTCAAGTTTTTAAGTTCGCCAAAAGGGTTTTTTCTGTCATTTTGTCCACAAGGGCATGATTTATTTGGATTTTCCTTATTTTCGCAGTTGCAAATGCCACCACAGTCAGCTTTACACACAGGGTAGTCGGGCAAAACCAGTATAAGTTGTTCCCTTAGTATTTCTGCCACATCTATCTTGTCCCCATGAAAGAAACCAAATTCCATATCTGTATCCTTAAGCTCATGCTCTCCACCATCACCAGCATAAGTGCCATCTTCACTATAAAGGAACAATCTAAATCTTTGCTTAAAAGGAACTTCAAAAAGATCCAGACACCTCACACAGGGGATATCTGCAGCACCGTTAAAAGAACCTTCTACCTCAACAAAGTCGCCTTTCTTTTCTACACTAATTTCAAAATTAAAATCCTTTAACTTAAGGTCCATCGTTTCAAAAGCCTGTCTAAGCCAAGCTTGCTCGTGGAGCTTTCCGCTAGCTTCAAGGCGTTGTCCGGGTTTAAGATTTGAAACTGTAAAAAACATGGTTTTAAAGGTATTTTTTAATGACTTAAGTGTCAATATAATTTAGAAAGGTCTTATTATGCAAAGTGTCGTTATAATACCTGCAAGATATGGCTCTACAAGGTTTCCCGGAAAACCAATGGCACAAATAAGTGGCACGAGCTTGTTGAACAGGGTCTGGAAAATAGCAAAAGCAGCAAAAAATGTAGATGAAGTTTATATAGCCACAGACGATAAAAGAATCTTAGAGCATTTAGAAAGTTTTGGGGCAAAAGCAGTAATGACAAAACCTGAGTGTCCGAATGGTTCTTTCAGGTGCATGGAAGCTGTTGAAAATCTTAAGATAAGACCCGATATCGTAATAAATCTTCAGGGGGATGCAGTTCTTACTCCTCCATGGATAATAGAAGAAGTTATAAATGAATTAAAAAAAGATAATAACGTACAAATAGCAAGTCCTGCTGTTCGGTTAACAAAAAGTTCTAAAACTGCTGGTACACTGGTGGTGTTCGACCTAAAAAAAGATGCATTATATTTTTCTAGGGCAAAGATACCTTTTAACAGGGACGATCAAGAAACTGTTCAAGGACTCTACAGGCACATAGGCATATATGGGTATAAGCTAAATGCACTAAAACAGTATGTTGGTTTTAAATCAACACCATTAGAGGAAATAGAAAAATTAGAACAATTAAGGGCCTTAGAGAACGGGATGAAGATTAGAATGGTTGTTGTAGATTATAAAGGAAGGACCCACTGGGCAGTAGATAGACCAGAGGATATAGACATAGTTGAAGAGATAATAAAAAAAGAAGGTGAATTAGTTTGAATATAATATTGGCTCGTCACGGGAACACTTTTGAACAAGACGAAAAACCTTATTGGTGTGGTTCAAAGAATGATATCCCTTTAACTATAACAGGAAAAGAACAGGCAGAAAAACTTGCTGAACATTTGATAGTTAACAAGCTAATACCAGACGCTGTATATTGTGGCCCATTAAAAAGAACAAAAGAATACGCAAGCATTATAAGTAAAATATGTGGAATAAAAACAGCTCCCACAATAGATGAAAGACTAAATGAACTTGATTATGGAGCTTGGGCTGGTCTTGATACAGACAAAACAATAGAGTTGTATGGCAAAGAGGCTGTAAAAGCGTGGGAAGATAATGCAGAATGGCCAGCAAAAGAAAAAGGTAACTGGTCTGGTTCACAAGAAGAACTAATTAAAAACATAAAAGATCTAGTGGATGATATTTCCAACAAGCACAAGAACGACAAAAACATACTCCTTGTAACAAGCAATGGTGTACTAAAACATTTTTGGCTTATCTACGACAAGGACAGAACAGCCTCTAGTAATGGCAAGGTAAAAACTGGTGCCTATTGTTTAATAAAAAACTTTAAAAGCATCGATCAAAAACTAGTATGGAACACTGCGCCATAACTTAAAGCTCTTTCTCTTGATTTTAAAACTATAAAAAGGAATGATTCTGTTCATAAAAATTTATCATAAGGAGTATTTAAAAATGTTATCAAAATCTTTTAAACTCATCGTTTCATTTGGATTGTTCCTATCTGCAACTTTGTCGGCTCAGGCAATTGATGCTTATTTAGCACCTCAGACCATAAGCAATCCCTCACTCAAGTATACAATTCACACTGTTGAACATTCTATAGAGGGTCTTAGCTTTGAAATAGAGGTTTATATTTATGGTGATGGAACTGTAAACATTTTCCCACCTAAACAGATTACAACTAATAATACTAGAATAACCATAAAAGACTGCAGATATAACAGAGATCAAACTGTTACTTGCGATTATACAAAAGAGGAACTTGTTAAAGTTACTGAAGAATTAAATCCTTTTTTCTTCGATGGTAGCATTGTTCTATATGTAAACAATGGCACAAAAGAAATCTACAAGGAAACAGGCACAAAATCATTTACAACAAACAGGGTTAATTAATAAATAAAAAAACGACATAACAAAAAAGAGGCTTTCCAATAAAGGTTAGCCTCTTTTTTTTATTGAACTCTTTCTACGCTTTTTACTTCTGGTATAGCTGCCCTTAATCTTGCCTCTACGACGTTCTTTAGTGTCATTATAGCACCAGAGCAATGTGCGCAAGCACCTCTTAGTTTTATTCTTACAACACCTTCGTCCGTCACTTCAACAAGTTCAACATCTCCACCATCAGCTTGTAACATTGGGCGTATCTGGTTAAGTATCTCTCTTACTTTGTCTTTCATTAATTGTTCTGCCATCTTGATAACTCCTTATTATTAGTTTACGTCTTCAAACACTAAAAGTTTATGACCTATAGCAAGTATGTCACCCTTCTTGACCATAACATCTTTTATTACGCCATCCCTTGGAGCAAAGATTCTGTTCTCCATCTTCATTGCCTCAAGAACAAAAAGTTCGTCGCCTTTTTTAACTACCTGACCTTTTTCAACCATTACTTCCATAATCCTTCCAGGAATACGTGTTTCCATAAAATTAACTTTTACGGAATAGGTCTCCCTTACTTCTCTTCTTAATCTTTGTACTTGATCCTCTGCTTCAATTTTTGAAGTATAAGTACCAGAGGTTACTGTATAAAGGTTGCCCTCTTCTACGAATTTCACAAGATATGGTTTGTTCTCTATTATTATGGAATAGAATTCTCCACACTCTTCAAAATTAGCCTCAACAGGATTAGTATCTTTCCTATCCATAAAACTAACAAAGAATTTGTCTTCGTTCTTTGTTATCTGTATCCTTTCTTTTTTATCGTTATTGAGAGAAAGTTCTACTATCATTATAGCCTCCCTGTGCCAGTCTCTTTGGTCCATGCACTAAGCGGTTTACTTTGTAGTTCAAGTTCGCCTCTTTGTGCTTCCTCTTTCTTATAGACCCTTATTGCAGTTGCCATTTTCATAGCGTCCTTAAAATTGTCTGGTACTTCTTGTTTGTTAAATACAAAATTACCCTTCATAAAGTCAATATCATAAGACCCATCCCTCATGGGTTTTGAACCGAATATTTGTCTCTGTAAAGGAATATTAGTAATAATACCAGAGTAGAAATAATCCTTTAGCAGATGCGTCATTTTGTTTATGACAGAGGCCCTATCAACACCCCAAACAGACATCTTTGCAAGCATGTGATTATAGTGAATTGGGATTTTCCATCCTGAATGAGCTATTAATTCGTGTCTTACATTCGGTCCCATAGGTAAAAATACGTCGTTAACTGTACCTATCTTTGGCTCAAATGTTTCTGGATCTTCTGCATATATCCTGCATTGTATAGCTACACCTCTGCATTTTATCTCTTTGCTATGTAACTCTAAAGGTTCACCAGCAAAGATCAAAAATTGTTGTTTTACAACATCAAAACTAGTAACAAGTTCTGTTACAGAATGTTCCACCGTTAGTCTTGGATTTATCTCAAGGAAATAAACGTTTTGCCCTTTAACAAGATATTCAAAAGTAGCAAGACCAACAAAGTTAAAAGCCTCTGCCAACTTAATTGAATACTCTTTTAGTTTTTTCCTGACATCATCATTTATGTTAGAGGCCGGAGTTTCTGCCATTATCTTTAAATATCTTCGCTGTATAGAACAATCAAGTTCTGGAAGACAAAGTATTCTGCCACCTTTATCCCTAAGTATAGGAACCTCTATGTGCTTTGCACCCTCTATATATTTTTCTACTATCAAAGAGTTATCGTTAAGGACAACATTGGATTCTATTTGTGTTGCAAGGAATGCTTTTTCAAAACCAGCTTCGTTGTCTATGCGTCTTATGCCTCTTGCATGAGTGCCACAAACAGGTTTTATAAGAACTGGGTATCCAAGTTCCTTTGCACAAACAAGCCCCTCTTTTACAGTATTAACTACTGATGAAGAACAAGGGACAACGCTGATGTTGTTCTTTTTTGCAAGCTCCCTTAGTTTTGACTTGTTACCAATAAGCTCAAGTTGTTTTGTATCTGGACCAATAAAAGTTATATTGTTGTCTGCACATAGTTTTGCAAACTCAGATGAATCAGCCAAAAAACCATAGCCAGGATGTATGCAATCAACATTTGCCATTTTCGCTACAGCGATAATTGCATCCATGTTCTTATAGCTGGATGATACAGGGCCTTTACCAATACAATATGCTTGATCAGCTCTATTAAGATAGTGTAAAGATCTGTCGTCCTCTGAATAAACAGCTACAGTCTCTATACCAAGGTCAAGACAAGAGGATATTATCCTGTTTGCAACTTCTCCTCTGTTAGCTATCAAAACCCTTTTAAACATATGATATCTCCGTCGTTATTTTATAGTGGTATATTGCCGTGTTTTCTTGGAGGAGTGAACTCCCTCTTGTTCATGGCAAAATCCAATGCCGCACATATTTTTTGTCTGGTATCCTCTGGATATATGACTTCATCTATATACCCCTTGGATGCAGCAACATATGGGTTGGCAAATTTATCATTATATTCTCCAAGTTTCTGTTTTCTTGTTTCTTCTGGATTAGCTGATTTTTTCATCTCATTTCTATAAAGGATGTTAACAGCGCCTTCACTACCCATAACTGCTATCTCTGCATTTGGATATGCAAAGTTAAAATCAGATCTCAAATGTTTTGATGACATAACTATATATGCACCGCCATAGGCTTTTCTTGTTATAACGGTTATCTTTGGAACTGTTGCCTCTGCATATGCATACATCAACTTAGCACCATGTTTTATTATGCCAGAATATTCTTGATCAGTGCCAGGCAAGAATCCTGGAACATCTACGAAGCTAACCAACGGGATATTAAAAGCATCACAGAACCTAACGAACCTTGATGATTTAAATGAAGCAGAAATATCTATACAGCCAGCAAGGTAGTTTGGCTGGTTGGCTATTATACCAACAGGTCTGCCACCCATTCTTGCAAAACCTATAACTATGTTCTGTGCATAATTACTTTGGACTTCAAAAAAGTAATTATCGTCAACAACTTCGTTTATAAGGTCTTTAATGTCATAAGGTAGTTTTGGATTAGCTGGTATAAGATCCTCTATCTTTTTAACTTTTCTGTTAACTGGATCTTTTGTCTTATATAAAGGAGGGGTCTCTCTATTGTTAGACGGAATAAAGCTCAAAAGTTCGCGTATCATCAACAGACAATGTTTTTCGTTATCTGCTACAAAATGAACAACTCCAGATTTTGCAGTATGCGCACTTGCTCCACCAAGGTCGTCCATTGTTACTTCTTCCATAGTAACAGCCTTTATTACCTCTGGACCAGTAACGAACATATAACTGTTAGCTTTCATCATGAATATAAAATCTGTTATCGCAGGAGAATAAACAGCTCCTCCAGCACAAGGTCCAAGTATGGCTGATATCTGTGGGACCACTCCAGAGGATTTGGTGTTCCTCCAAAATATTTCTCCATAACCCGCAAGTGAATCTATTCCTTCTTGTATCCTTGCTCCACCAGAATCGTTTAGACCAACCACCGGACAACCATGCGCAAGCGCAAGGTCCATTATCTTACATATTTTTTCTGAGCAAACTTTACTTAATGAACCGCCAAGTACTGTAAAATCCTGAGCAAAAACATAAACAGGTCTGCCATCAACCTTTCCATAACCAGTTATTACGGCATCCCCAGGTATTTGGGTCTTATCAAGGTCAAAATCGCTACATCTATGAATAACGAACTTATCAACTTCTTGAAAAGTGCCCTCATCCAGAAAGAACTCTATTCTTTCTCGTGCTGTCATAAGGCCTTTTTCTTTACGTTTTGCTATCTTGTCCGCTCCGCCAGCAAGTTCGGCCTCTTGGTTCTTTTTGTTCAATTTGTCAAACATATCAAGGTGTTCCATCACTTAACCTCTCCATAATCATTATAATTATCTTCATACGTTTACCAACGAACCCGCCAAAAATCAACAAGACAAAATATATACCAATATCATGCGTCATTTTAATGTACTAAAAACCCCTTGAAAACAAAGCTCGGATATAGTAGTAATTACCGGACTTTTAGAATTAGGAGATACGGAAATGAAAGAAAAGATACACCCAAAGTATGAAAAGACCAAAGTTAGCTGTGCCTGTGGCAACGAGTTTGAGACCCGTTCCACAATAGCACCAGAGATAAAACTTGAGATATGCTCAAAATGCCATCCATTCTTTACAGGAAAACAAAAGCTGATGGACAGTGCTGGTAGAGTTGAGAAGTTCAACAAGAGATACAACAGGTCCAAAACAAGCTCAGCAAAAAAATAACCTAAGTGTTTAGTAAATTAGAAAGCGTACTAAAAAGATACAATGAGTTGGAACGACTACTATCAGATCCAGCTACGGCGTCTGACCGTGTAAAATTCGTTGAATACAGTAAAGAACGTGCTCAGCTAGAAGAAATGGTAGAAAAATATATCGAGTATAAAAAACTCTCTAAAGAAATAGAAGAGAACTCTGAACTTCTTAAAGGTTCTGACGAAGAATTAAGGGAACTTGCAAAAGAAGAGTTGGATAGGTTAAAAGAATTAAGACCAAAAATGGAAGAAGAATTAAAGGTCCTTTTAATACCAAAAGATCCTAACGACGACAAAAATATCATTATAGAAATACGTGCTGGTACCGGAGGGGACGAGGCTGCAATATTCGCTGCAGATCTTTTCAGGATGTACACTCGTTATGCAGAAAAAAATGCTTGGAAAGTAGAAATGATGAGTTCTAACCCGATCGGCCTTGGTGGTTATAAAGAAGTCATAGCAATGATCAGTGGTAAAAAAGTTTATAGTAAACTTAAATACGAAGGTGGAACTCACAGAGTCCAAAGAGTACCAGAAACAGAAGCAAGTGGAAGAATACACACCTCTGCAGCGACAGTTGCAATACTTCCAGAAGCTGATGACATAGAACTAAACATCAACCCAGGAGACCTTATGATAGACGTTTATAGGGCTGGTGGGGCTGGTGGTCAACATGTTAACACAACAGATTCTGCAGTTAGGATAACACACATACCAACGGGCACCGTCGTTACGTGTCAGGATGAAAGAAGCCAACACAAGAACAAAGCAAAAGCCCTTACTGTTCTTAAGGCCAGAATCTTTGAGAAAATGCAAAACGAGGCAGACTCAGCAAGAGCCAGTGACAGAAAACAAATGGTCGGTTCTGGAGACAGGTCCGAAAGAATAAGAACCTACAACTATCCACAAGGCAGAATTACAGACCACAGAATAGGATTAACCCTTTATAAATTAGAACAATTCATGGAAGGGGAAATAGACGATATGATCTCTGGTCTTATAACTCACTATCAGGCTGAAGCCCTTAAACACGACCAAAAATAATGAAGATACAAGAAGCCATAGCTTTTGGCACAGATGTACTACGATACGGTCTTTATATAAATGAAGACAAAGCTTCTGTTAGGCAAATACAAAGTGATGTCCTTTTTTTAATATCAGGAC
>JAKIZQ010000240.1 GCA_022707945.1 Bdellovibrionales bacterium | reverse complement strand
TACCTATAAAATTTCTATTAAGATTTTTACAAGCTACTCCAGTTGTTCCACTACCCATACAGTTGTCTAAAACTAAATCTCCTTCGTTGGTGTAGGTTTTGATAAGATATTCAAATAGGGCTACTGGTTTTTGAGTTGGGTGCATTGTCCCTGTTGCCCTCGTAACTACATCGAAATTTAAACATGATGATGGATTCTTTTTTTTTCCATCAAAATTACTCCAATCACGAACAGCCGTATTTACACCATGACCATCTGGAGTAGCCCTTCTTTTAATTGTGCTTACTGTTTTTTGTGTTTTCCATTCCCTATCAATTAATTGCTTATTGTAAGATGGCTGATTTTTATAAAACACACAAATATTCTCATGGTATTTCATTGGCATTTTATTGGCTAAAACCATTCCGCTTGGCACGTTTTTTATCCATATCCATTCATACTTGAACCATTTAATATTACTCATCACCAAAGCACTTGTAAAAGGTTGACTCGCTGTTAAAACTATCGCTCCATT
>JAKIZQ010000023.1 GCA_022707945.1 Bdellovibrionales bacterium | reverse complement strand
GCTTATGAGCTACACAAGCTTTATAATTACCAAGGATGTAATATTCTTCCATCTTTGGACAAGAGTCTTGAGAGTACAATGATGAAAATATCAGTATCGTTATTAGTAAGGACATTATTCCTGTCCGTCTATTTTTAGGTCCTTGATCTTTTGTTCAAGTACAGCTTTAACCTGTTCATATGACTTCATATATTTTTTACGTGATACATATACCGCTATAAGTTTCCATGTAAGCATTAACGTTGCTGTAATGAATCCAAATAAAAATGATACTAACATGACTATCCATTGTGCCGTAGGATCGGTCCTTAAATAAAAGAACCTAGTTATGATAGGTTCAGAATTATGCTTGGCAAAGAAAACACCAAGTACCGTTATCGCTATAACGAATAAAAAATAAAAGAGTATGCCAAAAGTTTTCATTTAGCTACAACCTCCTTAAATGCACGTTTAATTCTATCATAAGTATTAAGCAAGTGCTCAGATATAACCTTGAGTTCACCTATTATCGGCATAAAATTGGTATCCCCATTCCATCTTGGCACTATGTGGTAATGTATATGAGCATCTATTCCAGCACCTGCTGCGCGACCCATATTCATGCCAATATTACAACCCTGTGGATCATATGCGTGATATACAACTTTAACTGCAAGTCTGAGTGTCTCATGGAGATCGTTACTTTGTTCTTTGCTCAGTCCATCAAGGTTTTTTGTGTGTTTTTTAGGTATGACCATAAGATGTCCATTGTTGTACGGATAACGATTCATCATAACCATTGAGTGTTTAGAGGTATAGACTACAAGATTATCCTTACTTGCTTTTTGTTTTAATACTCTACAAAAAAGACATTCTTTATCTTCTTTAATGGCCTTAGTTATATATTCCATTCTCCAAGGAGCCCAAAGTTTTTTCTTTATCATAAACAAGTTCCTCTTTTTACATCGCTATTGGCATCTTTGTTTGTGCTTCTGTAAGGAATTTATCCAAAAAGCTCCTCGTTCCCATAAGCACCTTTAAAAGACCATCTTTTTTAGCTTCAGGGTAATAAAGTTTTGGTTTTCCCTTAATACCAGCTTCTTTTGCTGCTAGATCAATAGCGTCCTCAAAATTACCTATTTCATCCACAAGATGAACGTCTTTTGCACCAAGTCCTGTAAATATTCTCCCATCAGCCAGCTTTTCTACTTCTGACATGGGTATCTTTCTTGCTTCAGCAACGTGTTTTTTGAATTGAACATGTATGTCGTCTGAAAGTTTTTGTAGTATCTGTCTTTCTTCTGTAGTCATATTCCTTGATGTACTGCCAATATCCTTGAACTTACCGCTCTTAATTGTTATTGGTGTTATTTTTATGAAGTCATAAAGTTTTTGTAAGTCAGCTAACTGCATTATAACACCTATGCTCCCTGTAAGAGAGCCAGGATTAGCAACTATCTTTCTTGCACCTATGGCAACATAATAACCACCAGATGCCGCCAAAGAACTTAATGAAGCAATAACAGGTTTGGTCTTATCCAATCTTTTAAGCTCTTCATATATCTCTTGAGAAGCTGCAACACCTCCTCCGGGAGAATCTATTCTTACTATTACAGCCTTAACACCGCTCTTTTCTGATATAGTTCGTATCTTTTCCAAAACTTCGTCAGCTTCTGCTATAACACCTTTTATCTCTAATACAGCAACTTCATCTTTGCTGAATATAGCACCTTTGTCTGTAACAATCTTTGTTCCCTTTGTGTCTCCATCCGAATTATAGGCTCTTAATATCGTAAAGAACAAAGTCAATAGAACTACGGACGAAATACTCACTATAATAACAAGCGCTTTTTTTGCCATTTTATTTCTCCTCTTGTTTTAATTTACTCTTTAATAGTGAGCCAAGTGACAACTTCACATCTCCCTGCTGTCTAACAAAATTCTCTACATTATCACGTTCTTCTTTTTTCTTAGCTTCTTTAATACTAAGGGATATTTTTCTACTCTTTAATTCTATGTTTTTTATTAAAGACGACACTTTATCCCCTGGTTTGAACATGTCATGACCTATCTTTTTTATTTTCTCTTCACTTATCTCACTAATATGTATCAATCCTTCTATGCTTGGCTCAAGCTCAACAAAAACACCAAAATCAGCCACTCTGGTAACAGTACCCTCAACTATCCTTCCCTTAGGGTACCTTTTATTTATATCCTTCCAAGGATCATCTGTTAGTTGTTTTATACCGAGCGATAATCTTTGTCTGTTGACATCTACGTCTAAAACAACAGCTTCAACATTTTGACCAACACTATATGCTTTTAATGGTTCTTTATCCTTGTTGTCCCAGCTTATATCGGTAATCTTTATAAGCCCGTCAAATTCTTCTCCTATATTAACAAAGATACCAAAATCCGTAATATTCTTTATAACGCCCTTTACTCTTGTACTTTCTGGATATTTGTTCTTAAGTTCATCCCAAGGATTAGGACCAACCTGTTTAAGTCCAAGTGATATCCTTTGTTTTTCTTTATCAACATCAAGCACCACTGTTTCTACAGTATCGCCAACTTTAAGAACTTGTGAAGGCTTTTTTATCTTACCTGTCCACGAAAGTTCACTAACATGCACCATGCCTTCTACGCCAGGTTCCATCTCTACAAAGGCACCATAATCCTTAAGGCTTATTACCTTACCCTTAACCCTGTCGCCAGACTTGTATTTTTTTTCAACCTCATCCCAAGGATTTTTTTGTGTTTGTTTAACACTTAAAGACAATTTTTCTTTTTCACGGTCGTAAGAAAGTACAACTACGTGAAGTTCCTGCCCCATAGTAACAAGCTCTTTTGGATCTTGTACTCTAGCCCAAGAAAGATCACTTACATGAACAAAACCATCTATCCCGCCTATATCCACAAAAACACCATAATCCATTATGTTCTTTACTCTTCCTAGGAACTTTTCTCCTTCTTTTAATCTAGGCAATAATTCTATACGTTTTTTATTTCTCTCTTCTTCTAACGCAAGCTTTCTTGACACAACTACATCTTTTTTACCTTCTTTGAGTTCTATTATCTTAACTGATAAGAATTCCCCAACCATATCTTCTAAGTTGGAATAATACTCACTGCCAGACTGAGAGGCAGGCATAAAAGCTGGCACACCGTCTATACTAACATTAAGACCACCTCTTGTAGCAGCAATCACTTTTGCGGTTATAGAAGTTCTATCTTTATGCGCAGCTTCTATTTTATCCCACGCGTTTATCATAAGTGCCTTTGCTCTGGATAACCTAAGACCACCAGAACCCGGGTTCAGCGACTCAACAAACACATCTATTTCATCACCTACTTTTAGATTAATTTCTGAACCACTTGTAAAGAACTCCTCACAAGGTATTCTTCCTTCTGATTTAAAACCAATATCAACAGTTATTTCTTCTCTTGAAACACTTGTTACCTTGCCTTTTACTACTTGCTGAGGATCTATGTCCGCAGGAGCATTTGTATTAAAAGCATCCTGCATTTCTGTATTACGTTCTTGTTTTATCTCGCTTTCAAAGATCTCTTCATACTTTATTCTTTTCTTTGCACACATCTTAGGTTCACGCTCCAGATTTGATTATTCTTGTTAAGAGCTACAATTTAGGGTAATAATGCTTGTAAATCAATAGCATTTTGAGGAGTCTTTATGTTCAAGTTTAAGGAAAGTATCAAAGCTATAACACCCTACGCTCCCGGTAAGCCCGTAAAAGAAGTTGAAAGAGAACTAGGTATTTTAAATCCTCTAAAACTTGCATCTAACGAGAACGCTTGGGGCTTTTCTCCAAAAGTAAAAAAAGCAATGGAAGAAACCATAAAAGAAGCAAACATATATCCTGATGGAAATTCCTTTTATCTTAGAAAAAGAATAGCAGAATTCCATAACGTACACATAGACAATGTAATGACTGGGAATGGTTCCAATGAGGTTATAGAAATAGTAATGAGAACCGTCCTTGATAAAGGCTATAACACCGTGGCTAGTGAGTATTCATTTGCAATATATAAAATAATCACTCAGGCTTGTGGAGCTGAATACAGGGCTACAAAAGCTAAAAAGAACTATCAATTTGACGCTGACGCTATAATAAAAGCCTGTGACAAGAACACAGCCATAATAGTAATTGATAATCCTAACAACCCTACAGGAACCTATCTCCCCGTACAAGAAATGCTAAAAATAGCAAAATTTGCCAAAGAAAACTCAATAATGCTTATATCTGATGAAGCTTACGTCGAATATATAAGAGCCAAGGATTATTCATCCATGATGGATTACCTAAAAGACTTTGATAATCTAGTCGTAACAAGAACCTATAGTAAAGCCTATGGTATGGCAGGATTAAGACTTGGTTACGCCGTTGCTAACAAAGAAATAATAGATATATGTAACAGAATCCGTGAAGCATTTAACGTTGGAATAATAACACAGCATGCAGGTATTGCCGCTCTAGATGACCAAAACTTTGTAAAAGAAGTTGTTAAAAAGACCCATGAGGGAATTGACTATATTTATGGGGCTCTTGAAGAAATGGGCTTAAAATATATACCTACTGAATGTAATTTCATATTAGTCGAGGTACCTCACTCTAGTGTAGACTCATTTAACAAGCTTTTACGTTTTGGTATAATTGTAAGACCTCTTCACGGTTATGGGTTAAAAAATCATATCCGACTTTCTGTGGGTAGCATGGAAGAAAATAAAAAAGCCATAGAAGCAATAAGGAGCCATCTTAAATGATAATTGCCATAGATGGCGCCTCTGGTACGGGAAAAAGTACCATCTCAAAACTTGTCGCAAAAGAATTGGACCTTAGTTACATAGATACTGGTGCTATATATAGAAGTGTCGCTTTTGCAGTAAAAAAAGATGCAATAGACCTTAATGACGAACAAGCACTTAAAGTACTTTGCTCATCACTGCCAATAAAGTTTGAATTTATTGACGGGGTTAATAAGGTCTTTTTAGGAGAACTAGACATATCAGAAGCCATAAGGACACCAGAAATGTCCATGCTCGCATCAAAGGTAAGTGCTCTACCCATAGTAAGAAGCTCACTTTTAGAAATGCAAAGAAGACTTGCAAAAACTACAAGTAAAAAAGGAGCTATCCTTGACGGTAGGGATATTGGCACCGTGGTTTTCCCAGACGCAGAGGCAAAAATATTCTTAACAGCCTCAGATGCCACAAGGGCAAAAAGGCGTTATGAAGAATTAGTATCAAAAGGTATAACAGTTGATTACGATACCATACTTAAAGAGACCATCGCTCGTGATAAACAAGATTCACAAAGAACCCTTGCTCCATTAAAAAAGGCAAGTGATGCAGTCCATATTGACACGGACGGACTTAATATTGAACAAGTAAAGGAGAAGATCTTAAAGATCGTTAAAGAAAGAACATGAGCACTAGCATTAATGTAATACTAGGTATCTTTGGTGGACTTGGACTTTTCATGTATGGTTTCCATATAACTGGAAAGTCATTACATAATTTTGTCTCATTCAGGTTCAGAAATCTTTTGGAAAAGCTCACAAAGAACGTATTTATGAGCACCATAATGGGATTTTTTATGACCGCCTTGGTGCAGTCAAGCAGTGCCACGCTTGTTTTTCTAATAAACTTCATAGACGCTGGACTCATAAGTCTTTCTAACAGTATGGGCGTAATATTTGGTGCTAACATTGGTAGCACTATAACTGTTCAAGTCATCTCTTTTAGCCTTGAAAGATATGTAATACCAGCAATAGGACTAGGAGCTATCCTAAAATTATTCGCAAAAAAAAGGTCCTTAAAGATGTTTGGCGAACTAGTACTTGGATTTGCAATAATATTCCTTGGCATAATGATAATGAAAGACGCTGTAACTCCACTCAAGGAATATGCTTTCTTTAGGGAATTTATGAGCTTGTCAGCACAAAGATCGCTGTATGGTATGACCATCGCCTTCTTTGTAAGCGCAACCCTTGCGGCACTTATTCACTCAAGTAGCGCAACCCTTGCTATAGTAATAGCGTTAGCTTCAAGTGGGATGATACATGATCTTACTAGTGCCGTTCCGTTAATACTGGGAGCAAAGATTGGTACATGTATAACCGCATACCTTGCTTCTTTTACGGCAAAGAGAGACGCAAAAAGAGCCGCACTTGCACATTTTATGTTCAACGTAATAGAATCTACATTAACGATAATATTACTAGGACAACTTGTTTATCTAGTAGAATACTCAAGTTCCAGCCTCGTACATCAGATAGCCAACATGCATACTCTTACTAGTATAGTAGCTACCATACTTTTAATACCTTTCACAAAACTTTTTGCAAAAATGCTTAATGGAATAATCCCTGTTAAAGAATATGAAAAGGCTGAAACGCCAATATTTGATATCAAGCTTCTTGATACACCTACTGTTGCAATAAGTTCTGTAAGAAGTGCCATTTCTAAAATGGGATCTATCATAAAAGAAATGTTGGATATTTCTTTCAAGACAGCCTCGATAAAAGACATGGGGCAAATGTATAGAGCATATGAGATGGAAAAAGAAGTTGATAGGATGCAGATAAATAGTTTCAACTTTATAATGGAAATATCAAAAACAGAGCTTTCGGGATACCAGGCTTTGGTACTAAACTCTTACAGAGAGATAATAAACGATTTTGAAAGAATAGCGGACCACACAGAGAATATTTTAGATAACAGTTCATATTCAAAATTGGAAAAACTTAATCTTGATACATATTCCTGCATAACTTTAGATAAGTTTCAAAAACACATGGTAGAGGAATACAACAATGTATACAAAGCCTTCAACGAAGATGACGTAGACCTTGCAGAATATGTCCTCAATAATAATAAACGTACAGAAAAGGACATGTACAAGGAACAGATACTAGAAATAAATGAAAAAATGAAAAAAGGCGAACTTAGTGCCGACAACGGAATAATACTAATGGACCTTATCTACAATATGCAAAGGATGAGTTACCACCTTAGAAGGATACTTTACAGCGTGTTAAGGATACACAAACGCTACGATAATCTAGAACCAGAAAGACCAACAGATTAGACAATAACATACACATAGAAATAGTATTTACAGGGCCCTCTCGGAGCGACAGCTTAAGCCGACCGAATAGGAAGGGTTAAGATGGAGTGAGAGCCTGAGTTGCCCTATGGATATCAGGCTCCATAGGGACAACGTGTCCTAAAATATATTTCTATGTGTAATTATAGCTATACTATTAGGGTTTTGTTCTCTAGATCGGCAGAAAGAACAGTCCTGTCTTCAAGGGTGTTCTTTATACCCTGCCCTGATATTGGATAATAGTTATCACTGTGGCCTTTAGTATCGTCTTCCCAAAGCACTTCTACTTTTTTCCCCACCATATTTTTAAGTGAGGCAAAATATTTTTTATCAGAAAGTTCTAAAAGTTTTGCACTCCTTTGCTTTGCCTCAATAATATCTACTGTATTTTTCATCTCTAAAGCTTTAGTGCCGGGTCTTGGGCTGAATACAAAAACATGTAGTTTGTTCACTGGGCTATCGTTAATCACATCATAAGTGCGCTTAAAATCGTTTATATCTTCTTCTGGGAATCCAACTATTACATCTGCCGCAACAAACAAAGAACGCACCTTTAATGCCAAATAATAACGTTCTAATGAGTCCTTAAAATCAGCACTTGAGTAATCATGTCTGTTCATAAGTCTTAAGATCTTATCTGAGCCACTTTGAAGAGAAATGTGAAGATGTGGGCATATCCTTTTTTCTGTCATTATTTCTAGCAGTTCAGTACTTAACTTTGAAGGCCTTAAACTCGAAAGCCTTATTCTTGGCATTTTTGTATCTTTTAATATCATCTTTAATAGGTTCTCTAATCCATTTTTATAAGAAGCTATGTTTATACCAGTAAGTACTATCTCTTTTATTCCTTCGCTGTAAAGTTTGTTTATTTCATCTATTATCTGTTCTTGTCCTTTGCTTTTTTCTTTACCTCTAACAAATGGAACTATGCAATACGAACAAAAACTTTCACAGCCATCCTGTATCTTTACAAAAGCCCTGGTCCTAAAAACACTACTAATGATATTTGTCTTATTATTTAAGACGTCCACATTAAGATGTTTTGATATCTGAGAAAAAATATCCTGTTCCAGATTGTTAAAGGCTAGATATTTGTTATTAGCAGACAGTTCCTTAAAAAGTATTTCATAAACATCTCTATCGCGTCTTCTTGAACATCCAGAAACAATAATAAGCGAATCTTTGTTGTTTTTATCTAATTTACGAACAAGGTTTCTTGCCTGTGACTCTGCAGAGGCTGTTACGGCACAGGTATTTATAATATGTATTTCAGCCTTGAGTTCTGAATCAAGAATATTAAAAGCCCCATTATCTAGTAAACGGAGCGCCATATCGTTACTGTCTGAAAGATTACATTTGCATCCAAAAGTATGAAAAGAAACACTTATCATAGTGAATTTAAAAGCCTATCAAAAGAAACGGCCATAGCAGTAGCTATCTTTTTTACTTCCTCTATGGAACTTGGGCTCTGACAATATATAGATGCAAAAACTTCGTTCTCTATACTCACAGGAACTATAGCCAAGTGTTCTGGTATAAAGCTTCCAAACCTTTTAAAGAACATATCATTAAGATAACCACTCTGAGCTTGACCATAAAACTCTTTTTTATTCTCAAAGACCCAGTGGAACATATTAGGTGCCGAAAGACTAACTTTGTAATCCTCTACTTCTCCATTCATATGCTCACCAAAACCCTTTACAGCAACCATATAATCGTCTTTTACGAACAATATCAAACCTGCTTCAGAAACATTTTGTAATTGCTCTATTACAGCGTTCAATATAGCGTCTTTTGAATCAGCTTTTTCTATACTGGAAACATCCACATCCTTTGGTATAAAGGCAGAACTTTTATTTTCACTTAATTTTGTATCCTCTACTACCTCAAACTCAGGCATACTATCTGGCAGATCAATTTTTACATTGGTATTACTTATATCCCTAAAATCCTCTTGCTCAGAGCTCATATCAAATACACCTATATCGTCAGTTGAATCCATTGTAGGTAAAGGGGGAATATTAGGGTCTGTAACCGGTGTTAGTTCTGGTAAAGTCTCTTTTTTCAATAATGGTTTCTCATTAGGCAGAGGAAAATTCGGAGGTGGCGGTGGAGCAAAATTCTCTGCACCTGGAATCCTCTCTGGTTTTTTATGTTTAAAAAACTCTGGCAAAGACAAACCATAATATTTATTCAAAGCTTTGGTCAAGTCGCTGGCTAATACTCCATAAGGAATCACCCTTAAATGTGTGAAAAAGCATATTTCATTAAGACAAGGATCCTGAGTTGGATCGAACATCGCTATGTGTATATTGGTCCCATCCTCGTGAAATGGCATAAAATGATGTCTTTCTACAATCCCCTTTGGAACCATTCTTATCACGACAGGATTTACATTAAGGAGTTCCTCTTTACCAACTACTTCTAGTTTTAATTTATTCTTTATAACTTTAAGAACATCCTCTTCACTACCATAACCAAGAGTAAGCAACCTTTCTACTAAAGAAGTTCCATGTTCATGTTCCATCGCCGCTGTAACTGCTTTTTCATCTACAATACCAGCTTTCAATAAAGTGTTAACTAGTTCTGTTCTCAATTTCTTTTCCTTCCTTTATGTATTGCTTTTCCATGCACATCCTCACACGCCTCAAGTATTATCTCTGAGAGCGTTGGATGTGGATAAATAAACTCAGTAAGCTGTTCACAAGTTAAATTTAAAGCCATAGCCATAGTAAATGGGATCATTAAATTGTCTGCATCTTTTCCCACCACACAGGCTCCAAGTATTTTATCATTTTTGTCGGTCATTACTTTTACAAAACCCTCTGTTTCTCCCATCGCTATTGCCTTGCCCATGGCGGAATAAGAAAATCTTCCTATATTATATTCTATTCCCTGCTCTTTTATTTGGGTTTCTGTAAGACCAACACTGGCAAGTTCTGGTATTGAATAAGTTACTCTTGGAACTACGTTAAGGTTTGGACCTTTGCCTTTTTTTGTTATCTTTGAAACAACATTCAATGCACAGGCAGAAGCATAATGTGCCAGCTGTATAGAGCCTGTTACATCTCCCACAGCATAAATATTTGTTACGTTGGTACCAAAATCTTTATCCACTAATACTTGTCCTTTATCACCTGTTTTTATGCCAGCTTTTTCTAGATCAAGACCATCTGTATTAGGGCCTCTGCCTATTGCAACAACACAGAGATCAGCCTCTATAATATCACCATTAGACAAGCTTAACTTACCTTTCTCTATTTTTTCTACAGAAGTATCTGTAAATATCTTTACACCTTTATTTTTTAAAGAATTTTCTACATATCTTACACAATCCCTGTCCTCTGTAGGTAAGATACCTTTTAATTTTTCTATAATTGTAACTTCTACGTCCATAGAATTAAGTACGAACGCTAGCTCACAACCTATAACACCTCCACCAACAATAACAACTTTTTTACCCAGTTCATGATTATTAAGTACATAAGTACTATCTACAGTAAAACCTTCAACAAAAAGTGCTTTTGGTATTATGGACCTAGAGCCTGTAGCAATTATGGCATTCTTGAATTTAATGATATCAGCTCCCACTTTAACTTCTGTAGGAGATACAAAACTCGCCTTTTCTTTTCTAAGTTCAACTCCGTATGATCTTAAAAGTTGTTCTATGCCTGCTGTGAGCTTATTAACCACAGCGTCTTTTTCTCCATAAATATCACTCTTATTTATTAGAAAATCCTTTACATCTATACCCTTTCTTGGTTTTTTTGCAGAATAAATATTTTCAGAATAAGACAAAAAACATTTAGTTGGTATACACCCTATATTAAGACAAGTGCCACCCACCTTATGCGCTTCTGCAAGGATTACCTTTAGACCATTCTGTGCCGCCCTTATAGCAGCAACATAACCTGCTGGTCCTCCTCCTATTATTAAAAGATCTGTTTCTGTCATAACTTTTTACCTTTCTTGTATTATCATTATTAGGCTCTATTTCAACAATAACCATTTTTGCTTCCATATCTGGAAGATGGTCCACCCACTCAACAAGCATCATGCTATTTTCATCATCCATAGCCTCTAAAAAACCTGTACCAAAAAGTTCCTCTACTGCGTAAACCCTATAAAGATCTGCATGAAGTACTCTTTTTTCTCCACAAGAATATTCATTAACTATAGTAAAAGAAGGAGAACAGGCCACTTCTTTTGGGCAAATAACCCTAAGTATCCCTTTTATCATAAG
>JAKIZQ010000239.1:241-526 GCA_022707945.1 Bdellovibrionales bacterium | reverse complement strand
CGGTACATCAGGTTCAGGAAAATAACGATAATCATGTGCTTCTTCTTTTGAACGCATAGCCTGGGTAATATTTCGTTCAGCATCCCATAGACGTGTTTCCTGAACAATTGTTTCATCCTGCATAAGCATTTTTTGTTGTCGTCCAATTTCATATTCTAATGCTAATTTTACCGATCTGAAGCTGTTCAGATTTTTAATTTCAACTTTCTGTCCAAACGCTTTTGCTCCTTTAGGTTTTAAAGAAACATTGACATCACATCGCAAGCTACCTTCTTCCATATTGCA
>JAKIZQ010000239.1:0-224 GCA_022707945.1 Bdellovibrionales bacterium | reverse complement strand
ATATGCTTCGTCAGGAGTTGTGATATCAGGTTCAGAAACAATTTCTATTAAAGGAACGCCAGTTCGGTTAAAATCTACATATGATACTTTATTATTAACATCATCACTGTGAATATTTTTACCGGCATCTTCTTCCATATGAAGGCGTGTAATGCCAATTTTTTTTGTTTCATCCTTTATCGTTATTTCAATATAACCATCATAGCATATTGGTTTATCATACT
>JAKIZQ010000238.1 GCA_022707945.1 Bdellovibrionales bacterium | reverse complement strand
ACTGTTTACGTTGATGTAAAACCAGTTGTATTACAGAAAAGATTTAATGGTCTGGGCTTGGATGTAATTGGACAACACAATTACAGTGTTAATGTTAAAAGAGTAGATGTGGTCGTTAAAGGGCCAAAATCAAGAGTTGAATCTTTGGATGTTAGAAAAATAAGGCCATATCTGGATATATCATTTAATGCACCGGGCAAACATTCAGAGGATGTTAAAGTAAGGTTACCAGAAGACATAGAGCTAGTTACAACGTACCCAAAGAACGTAGACATAGTGGTGAATAGAGCATACGTGGTATCCCTAATCATGAACCGTTAACAATGGAAAATATTTTAGAACTTGGAAGGACACTTGGGTATTTGTTCAGGGATGTAGATAAACACAAAGGCAAGATTCTTATTGGTCGTGATACGAGAAGCTCTGGCTATATGATAGAACTTGCTCTTGGGGCAGGGCTTTCATCTATGGGTGTTGATGTAGTGTTTGTTGGAGCTTTGCCAACTCCTGCAATAGCTTTTCTTACCAAGGATATGAGGGCAGATGCAGGTGTTGTTATATCCGCTTCGCATA
>JAKIZQ010000237.1 GCA_022707945.1 Bdellovibrionales bacterium | reverse complement strand
GTGGGCAGTTTGACTGGGGCAGTCGCTTGCTAAAGGGTAACGCGAGCGCACAAAGGTTGGCTTCTTGCGGATGGAAACCGCGAGCAAAGTGCAAAGGCAAAAGCCAGCTTAACTGCAAGACCGACGGGTCGAGCAGATGCGAAAGCAGGTCTTAGTGATCCCCCGATACCGCGTGGAAGGGTCGGGGCTTAACGGATAAAAGCTACCCCGGGGATAACAGGCTTATACCATCCAATAGTTCACATAGACGATGGTGTTTGGCACCTTGGTCTCTATCCGCAGTAACCGTTTTGATTCTTGAGGGAATCTGTCCCTAGTACGAGAGGACTGGGATGGGCAAACCTCTGGTGGTCCAGCTGTGGCATCAGCCGCAATGTTGGGTAGCTATGTTTGTTTTGGATAACCGCTGAAAGCATCTCAAGCGGGAAACCGATCCCAAGATGAAGAGTCTTTAAGACCCCAGGGAGACTACCTGGTTGATAGGCCGGAGGTGTAAGTTTGGCAACAAATTAAGCCGACCGGTACTAATGGTTTTAGGCATTTTAAAGATGCTCTTTCCTACTCTTATTAAAGA
>JAKIZQ010000236.1:341-581 GCA_022707945.1 Bdellovibrionales bacterium | reverse complement strand
TAGTACGAGAGGACCGGGAATGACGCACTTCTGGTGTGGCAGTTGTTCCGTCAGGGGCAGCGCTGCGTAGCCATGTGCGGACGAGATAAGCGCTGAAAGCATCTAAGTGCCAAGCTCTTCCCAAGATAGGGTTTCCCCGGGCAGGCAATCCGCAAGGGTTGTTTTGCCCCTAAAGACCACCGGTAGACTACCGGTTTGATAGGTCAGGCGTGTAAGCGCGGCAACGCGTTCAGCGGACTG
>JAKIZQ010000236.1:0-278 GCA_022707945.1 Bdellovibrionales bacterium | reverse complement strand
TTTAACCGGCTCGCGAATGGCAACTGCCTCTCGGCATCCTGTATGTGGTTTTCAGAGATCGGCCCTGCCCCCTGGGTGGGCTGGCGAGTGCGATCTTTCCAATTTTTTGGTGACCATAAAACGGTGGTCCGACCCGATCCCATCCCGAACTCGGCCGTCAAACACCGCTTTGCCGATGGTAGTGCTTGTATAGCTTGCGCGAGAGTAGGTTGTCGCCAAATCCCCCCCTCACCCCTCAGTACGTCACCGGGGTGATCCGATGACCTTCTCGAACCCGA
>JAKIZQ010000235.1:330-587 GCA_022707945.1 Bdellovibrionales bacterium | reverse complement strand
TGTCTACAGTTAATACGTATATAGTGCTATCATCACTTTCCTCCAGAGATTTCAGAAGGGAATTTTGTGCCTCGTGGGTTAGTTTCTGAGAGTCATGTATAATTCCTAGTTGAGAGCTTTCTTGGAATGGTTTGTATATGAGCTTCTTCTGAAATAGCTTTATATCCTCAATACCTATACTTAATTTGTCAGTTACTTCGAGATTATGAATGTCAGGATGGGAGGAGAGTATTTCTAGCGAGAGGGGTTTCTTGGTC
>JAKIZQ010000235.1:0-273 GCA_022707945.1 Bdellovibrionales bacterium | reverse complement strand
AAAATATATGTCATTTAGTGATTCTAACACAAAAAAAAATGTGATTCATTTTTTGGAATATGATGTTTTTAAGAATTGACTAATTAATGCGATTATCTTAAACTGGAAGAAGTAATTAATAAAATACGCATAGATGGCTGCCCAAACATCAATATTAAAATATCTTCAGGAGAACAATCTTGTTAATGATGAGACTGTAAGAAAAGTTCTTTTAGAAAGAAGTAGAACAAATAAAACTGAAGAAGCAATCATAAAAGAACTTGGTGTTGTAAC
>JAKIZQ010000234.1:322-600 GCA_022707945.1 Bdellovibrionales bacterium | reverse complement strand
TGCTTTGAACATGCCTAGCGACCACCCAGCAAGGGACATGCAAGATACATTCTGGCTTACAGATGGTCGAGTGCTTAGAACGCAAACATCAAATGCTCAAGTTCGTTACGGTAAAACCCATAAGCCGCCTTTCAGAGTCTTGTCCCCTGGTCAAGTTTATAGAAACGAGGCGACGGATTATAAGCATGAGGTTGCGATTTATCAGTTGGAAGGTCTCTGTGTTGACAAGGATATTAAGGTTGGGCATCTGTTCTGGACTTTAGAGACTTTTTTTAAAA
>JAKIZQ010000234.1:0-266 GCA_022707945.1 Bdellovibrionales bacterium | reverse complement strand
CCTTTTGTTGAGCCAGGTTTTGAAGTTAGTGCTAAGTACAATGGAAAATGGCTCGAGCTTTTGGGAGCGGGGATGGTTCATCCGAAGGTTATTAAAAATATGGGCTTGGATCCAGAAAAATATAGTGGTTTTGCCTTTGGTATGGGGGTTGATCGATTGGTAATGCTTAAGTATGGCGTTGAAGATATTAGGTTACTACGTTCTGGTGATTTAAGATTTTTAAAGCAATTTTAAATGAAAATACTAAAAAGTTGGCTAGAAGATTA
>JAKIZQ010000233.1:339-620 GCA_022707945.1 Bdellovibrionales bacterium | reverse complement strand
ATAATATCAAACTCACAAGTTCTAAAAGGAGCAGCTACTTTATTCTTCACTATTTTTACTTTTACCCGATTGCCAATAATTTTTTCACCTTGCTTAATCTGGGCTGCTCGTCTAATTTCAATACGAATTGAAGAATAAAACTTTAACGCATTACCACCTGTAGTTGTTTCTGGATTACCAAAGAAAACACCAATCTTGTTTCTAATTTGGTTAATGAAAATAACTACTGTTTTAGTGTTGCTAATAATGGCTGTTAATTTACGCAAAGCCTGGCTCATTAA
>JAKIZQ010000233.1:0-308 GCA_022707945.1 Bdellovibrionales bacterium | reverse complement strand
CGCCTTCAATTTCTTTTTGTGGGACTAAGGCTGCCACACTATCAACTACCACCACGTCAACGGCATTAGAGCGCACTAAAGTTTCCACAATCTCTAAAGCCTGCTCTCCGCTATCTGGTTGGGATAGCAACATGTCTTTAATGTTAACCCCGATCTTGGCTGCGTAATCAGGATCTAACGCGTGCTCAGCGTCAACAAAAGCGGCAATTCCGCCCATTTTTTGCACCTCAGCAACAATATGCTGGGCTAAAGTGGTTTTACCGGAAGATTCCGGGCCATAAATCTCAATAATACGGCCTCGTGGCACA
>JAKIZQ010000232.1:393-622 GCA_022707945.1 Bdellovibrionales bacterium | reverse complement strand
TTTCCTTATTTCTCCCTGCAGAAACAATTCCTCTTTCCATTGTTCTTACTCCACTATCCAGATAAATTTCAGCTGCGAGAGCCTGCGCCGGAAATTGAATCTGCCTGAGATGCGAAAGAAACTTTTTTGCATCAAGAAATATTCCGTGTCCGCCAATTGGTTTCACAATTGGAATGTTTGCTTTAATTAATTTGTTACCTAAATATTCTACCTGTCCAACTCTTGCACG
>JAKIZQ010000232.1:0-288 GCA_022707945.1 Bdellovibrionales bacterium | reverse complement strand
AATAGCCATTGCTTCCATATCACGTCCCGCTAATCCACCATAAGTATGAAGTCCTTCATAAATAACAACCATATTACTGGCCTCTTCATACAACGACCGATCATTGAGTGCAAGAAAACCACCAATGTTAACCAGTGCATCTTTTTTAGCACTCATCGTTGCACCATCTGTCAGCGAACAGATCTCTTTTACAATTGCTCTGACCGGAATATTTTTATATCCCTTTTCCCTGGTCTGAATAAAATATGCGTTCTCGGATACACGAGTCATGTCATGTATAATGCGAAT
>JAKIZQ010000231.1 GCA_022707945.1 Bdellovibrionales bacterium | reverse complement strand
GATTTTGACCGACCCGCCGTATGGAATTACTGCTTGCAAGTGGGATGTAATTATTCCTTTTGAACCGTTATGGGAACAGTACAAGCGGATCATTAAAGATCGTGGTGCTATTGTTTTGTTTGGGAGCCAACCATTTACGAGTGTTTTGGTGATGAGTAATATTAAGATGTTTAAGTATTGCTGGTATTGGAAAAAAGAAAAAGGTGTTGGATTTACTTTTGCCAAGTTTAGACCACTTGGACAAATAGAAGACGTTTTAGTTTTCGGAAAAGGTAAAACAAAATATAATCCACTAATGATTAAACTTGATAAACCATATAAACATATACTACCAAGGACACAAACAGATACACTAAATAGTGGTATAAAAACTTGTGTAAACGGAAATAGTGTTTATAAAGAGTATACTCATAAATATCCAACTAATATATTGGAATATTCACGAGATAGCACTAAAAGGAATAATAAGTTTAAACACCCCACCCAAAAACCAGTAGCCTTACTTGAATACCTAATTAAAACCTACACGCTAGAAGGCGAAACAGTTCTTGATAATTGCATGGGTTCAGGTTCAACAGGTGTCGCCTGCATCAATACAAACAGAAACTTTATAGGAATAGAGAAAGAC
>JAKIZQ010000230.1:330-639 GCA_022707945.1 Bdellovibrionales bacterium | reverse complement strand
AATAGATATCTAATTGAGAATTTTAAGAAAGTTACTGATGAAGAAGGCAATGTAATTGAAGTTCCTAATTATCAATATCGTATTGCTTTAAAGAATTGTGGGATTATTAATCCATTAGAAATTGATCAATATATTGGTTTAGACGGATACAAGGCTTTAGAGAAAGTTCTTTTTGAAATGACTTCAGAAGAAGTTGTTGATGTAGTTACTAAATCTGGTTTACGTGGTCGTGGTGGTGGAGGGTTCCCTACTGGTTTGAAATGGAAATTTACTGCTGCTAACAAAGGTGGACAAAGCTTTGTTATTTGT
>JAKIZQ010000230.1:0-252 GCA_022707945.1 Bdellovibrionales bacterium | reverse complement strand
TTAGCAGTTGAAAGATTACAATATGCTATTAATAAAGCTTATGAATATGGAATTTTAGGTAAAGGTGTTTTAGGAAGCAATTTCGACTTTGATTTAGAAATTAGATTGGGAGCAGGAGCTTTTGTTTGTGGGGAAGAAACTGCTTTAATTGCTTCAATTGAAGGAGAGCGCGGTATGCCTCGTAATAAACCGCCTTATCCAGCATCGCAAGGTTTATGGGGAAGACCTACAGTAATTAATAACGTAGAAACT
>JAKIZQ010000022.1:12252-12575 GCA_022707945.1 Bdellovibrionales bacterium | reverse complement strand
ATATCAAGAACTATAGCAAGAGCCTTGTCCTTGAATGAAGACCTTACAGAAGCAACAGCACTTGGTCATGATCTTGGGCACACTCCCTTTGGTCATTTTGGAGAACGTGCTCTGGCTAAAATAGCACCAGATGGTTTTCATCATGCAAAACAGAGTCAAAGAATAGCTCAAAGGATGAACCTTACTTTAGAAGTATGTGACGGGATAGCAAAACATTCAAAAGGCAAAGGCCTTATTTTAAATGACGATCTTAGTAGATATGCTTCAAGCCTTGAGGGACAGATAGTTAGGGTGGCAGACATTATAGCATATCTTAATCACGA
>JAKIZQ010000022.1:3719-12242 GCA_022707945.1 Bdellovibrionales bacterium | reverse complement strand
GCAGGAATGATAACTAAAGATTCTGTTCCATCAAAGATAAACAAAGTGATAGGTGATACACCAAAACAAAGGATAAGTATTATGGTCTACGACGTTATATCTTCTACACATGAAATGATGGATAAAGATTTTAAAGGTTCTGTTAAGAGGATATATATGAGCGAAGATGTAATGAATGTTATTACAGAACTTAGGTCTTTTTTGTTTAGCATGGTCTATGAGAATGAAAAGATCATGGCAGATTATCAAAAGGTATATAGGATCTGTTCAGATTTTTTTGAATTCTTTACAAGGAACACAGATGTTCTTTCTACAAGGATGCAATTAAAAGAAATGTATGATACTCCTGAACGGATGGCTGTTGATTACATTTCTGGAATGACAGATAAGTTTGCTTTTGATCTTTATGATGAACTATTTGGAGGTTGATAATAGTAATGAACATGAAACAAGACTGGTCTTTGTTTGATAGACCGTTTCCTTTTTTTGTTGTACTTGTATCAGCCAACGTCTTGATGATATTGCTTTTGAGGGTCTTATTCCTCGTTATTTAATTATTTTTTGACTTTTTACAGTATGGTAATAATATTAATACGTTTTATTAAAGAGTCTCTATAGGGAGGTAAGGAAATTGAAAAAGTTATTTATGCTTTTGACAATGGCAACTTTGGTTGCTTCATGTGGTCTGAAAAAGAATTCAGACAAAGAAGTTTTGGCAGTTATCGACGGAGAAAAGATAACTTTAGGTGACCTAAAAGCTAAGAACGAGAATCTTGGAGAACAACTTTTTAGGTTAGAAGAAAACATTTATAAGGTAAAAGAATATTACTTGAACGAAGTAATAGAATCAAAATTGATAGAGATAGAAGCAAAGAAAAGGAATATAAAACCAGAGGAACTATTGGGCCAAGAAATCACCTCTAAGATAAGACCTGTTACAGACCAAGAGGCTGTGGCTTTTGCTAAAGGTAAGATTCCAGATAATAAGGTTGCTGAATATAAGGATAGGATAAAAATGTATCTTGCAAAGCAACAAGAGGGAGAATTAAGGAAGAATTTTGCAGACAGTCTTAAGAGCAAATATAAAGTAGATATAAAGATAAAAAGGCCAAAAAAAGCAAAAACGAATGTAAAACTAAGTGGTGATGAACCGTTTAAAGGTAAAGATGGTGCTAAGGTTACCATAGTTGAATTTTCAGAATTCCAATGTCCATTTTGTAAAAGAGCTTCTACTCATGGAGCAAGCATAATAAAGGATTATGGTGATAAGGTAAAATATGTGTTTAAACATTTTCCTCTAAGCTTCCATGAAAAAGCACATAAGGCATCAGAAGCTGCTATATGTATGCATGAACAAGGAAAGTTCTTTGAATATCACGATAAACTTTTTCAGAATAATGAAGCTTTAGATGAAGTTGATCTTAAAAAGTATGTTGTTGAAGTTGGTGGAGATCAGGCTAAATTTGATGAATGCTTAAAGAGCGGAAGGAATAAAGCAAAGGTTGATAGAGATATGGCTGATGCACAAAAGTATGGCGTTAGTGGAGCTCCTACATTCTTTGTTAATGGAGAGGCTGTAGTTGGTGCAGTTCCTTATGAAGAACTAAAGAAAGTTATTGATGAGGCGTTGAAAGAGTAAAAACGACCAGTCTTCTTTTATCCACTGTGCTTATTTTGTAGTGGATATCTTTTTCGAGTATAAATTCAGGGGAGGCCATTTTGGCCTCCCTTATTTCTTCTGAACAATTAGGACCTTTCATAAAAATTATCTTTGCATTGTTGTTGACGATGTTCCTAATCCTCTTTAATGTTTCAGGGATAGTCTCTAGTGCTCTTGTTATGACCGCATCTATTTTGTCTATATTTGTGTTGTAGGTTATTTTGTGTGGATATGTTGTTATCTGTTTTAATCCAAGTTCTGATATTACTTTATTAAGGAAGTCCACTCTTCTCGGCCTGTGTTCAGCAAGTATGATGTTAGTATCTGAACACATTATCTTTAGTGGTATCCCTGGGAAGCCAGCTCCTGTACCTATGTCTATAATGTTAGATGGTAGTTCAATTAGTTTTGTAACTTTAATACAATCTACATAATGTTTAGTAACGATGGTCTCGAACTTTATTAGTCTAGTAAGGTCGTGGTCCCTATTACCCTCTCTTAACAGTTTGTGGTATCTCCATAATTGCTCTAGTTGGTGTTGAGTTAAAGACAGGTCCTGCTCTTTAAGTAATGAATCTAGATAATGTATGCTTGGATTTGGACTTTTATTCATGGTAAAAGCATAGATTAGCATGAGCATATTGTCAAAGACGAGAATAGAATATGAGGATGAACACCTGCTGGTAGTCTATAAACCAGCAGGAATGCTTTCTCAGAACGATAGTACAGGGGATGCTTCTGTAGTGGATTTTGTTAAAAGACACTTGGGGGTACAGCAATCTTTTCTTATTCACAGGATAGATAGACCTGTTGGGGGTCTTTTGGCTATTGCTAAAAACAAACGTTCTGCAGAACTTTTCTCTAGATTGTTAAGAAAGGGAAGAATAAGGAAAAAATATACTGCTATAGTTTTTGGCACACCACCAAAAGAAAAAGACGAGATACAGAATTTTGTTCTGGAAAAAGAGGGTCATTCCACTCAGGTTTTTGATACTGTTCCTGTCGGTCAAGATAACAAGAAATATAAAGAGGCTGTATTGAGGTATGAGTTGGTTAAGAGTGCAAGGTTTCATGATATAAAGGAATTTAGTGAAGTGTTCTCTTTGTTATCGATAGAACTTATTACTGGCAGAAAACATCAGATAAGGGCGCAATTGTCTCATATGGGTAATCCAATAGTGGGTGATTCCAGGTATTTTAATGTTAATGAAACTGTTAAAAATAAAATGTTAAAGAGCAGTTTTCTTCCTAAGGGAGAAATAGCACTTACTGCCAACTATATTAGTTTTCCTCATCCATTAAAGAATGGAACTATTGTAGAGGTAAAAACATCTTTGCCTGATTACTGGGTTAAGTTCGTTTAGCTATTAAATATATTTCAAAAGATTCTGCTCGTGAACTGTCTGGTTTAAATAATTTTACGTCTGTGAAATCATTTTTTAATTCTGAGGTAAAAGCTTTAAGATCTGGTCCTTGGAATATTTTTATAACCAAAAGTCCGTTCTTTTTCAGGCTTTTTAATGCGAATTTTGAAGCCTCTCTACACAACTCAATAGATCTTTCTTGGTCGACCATCTTAATCCCACAGGTCTTTGGTGCCATATCGCTAAGGATGACATCAAAGCCTTCGGTGCTTCCTACAGCGTCCATTAATTTTTGGGGATCTGTGTTAAATATGTCTTCTTGTATAAAGACCAGCCTGTTATCAGAGAAATTTATCTTATTAAGGTCTATACCCAGTACTCTGTCTTGGGGCCTTAGCCTTTCTAATACGTATTGTAACCATGAACCCGGTGCACAACCAAGGTCCATAACGAATATAGGCTTTTCTCCTTTTTGTGAGAAAAGCCTATATTTTTTATCTATTTCTTGTAACTTGAATACAGATCTTGCTAGATACCCTTGCTGTTTTGCCTCGCTGTAATAAAAATCACCGGGCCTTTTAGTTGGCTTTTGGTGCTTCTTGGTTCTCATTCTTTACGTAATATGGTTCAGATGGTTTTTTTACAGAATCCCTTATTACTACAAGGCTGTTCTTTGCTCCAGGTATGGACCCAAGTATATAAAGAAGCTTGTTTTCTGTGTCTACTTTTACTATTCTAAGGTTCTGGGTCGTAACGTTATCGTCGCCCATGTGTCCAGGCATTTTTCTGCCTTTAACTACTCTACCTGGTGTTTGGTGCATACCTATAGAACCTGGTCCTCTAAAACTTTCGTGAGTACCGTGTGTTGCAGGACGTCCGCTGAATTTATATCTCTTCATGACTCCAGCAAAACCTTTTCCTTTTGAAACACCAGCTACGTCTACGAAGTCATTTTCTTCGAACTGTTCAACAGTTAGTTCGTCACCTATGTTTAGAGATGAATAAACTTCTTCACAGAATTTTACTTCTTTAAGAAATCTTTTTGGTGCTACACCTGCTTTCTTGAAATGTCCTTCAGAAGGTTTATTAACATTCTGTTTTCTTTCTTCTTGATAACCAAGCTGTATGCTTGAATAACCATCAGCCTCTACTGATTTTTTTTGCACTACGGTACAAGGGCCAACTTCAACGATAGTTACAGGAAGTCTTTTCCCATCTTTTTCTGTGAAGATCTGGCTTGTGCCTACTTTTTTTCCTAAAATACCTTTGTTAACGGGTACTATTGACATGTTTCCTCCTTCATGGAAAACGCCTTGGGGCCCGCACCCTAAAGGGAATTTTCCTTAACGGTTTTTATAAAGCCTCGGTATATAAACAATATTTGGCCTTAAAGTCAAAGGGTTTTTGTTTAATTAATAAGCCCCTTATAAAGTTCCCTATAGGACCCTTATAAAGCAAGGATAGCCTATGTCTTTGTAATTCTTGCGATTTATTGTTATTGCATTTATTATGGCAAGTATAAAACCAACCACGGCCGTTATAATCAGGATAACCCATATTATTATTGATAGGACTACTCCTATTATTGTTACAGCAAGTATTATGCTGGCGGCAACAGCAATGATTATATTCAAGGCAAAGTTCAGTATTTCTTTTCCTTGCTGATCTATCATGGGGGAGTCGTCTCTTTTTACTAACCATATTATGAGTGGAACAAGTATTGCTCCCATAGGTGTAAGGAACCAGCCAAACGCAAAGAAAAGATGCATTAATTTTACTAAAGTAACTTCGTTATCTTTTTTTATGGCTTTCACTGTAGATTTTTTCTTAACGGTTTTTTTCGCTACAGGCATTGTTTTAACCTCCTAGTTAAAAACATTATATCTTATTATACACCAAGTCGCATCTATTGCGTCTTTTATCCCTATCTTTTTTCCTTCCGCATAGCTTCTGCTTTTATATGAAACGGGGATCTCTATTATTCTGGAACCTTTCTTTGCTATTTTTGCTGTTACTTCTGGTTCAAATCCAAAACGATTAGATTTTAAGTCTATATCCTTTATTACTTCAGTCCTAAAGACCTTGTAGCAAGTTTCCATATCAGTTATTCTTAGACCAGAAAAAATATTGGACAGAAAAGTTAGAACTTTGTTTCCGAACACATGAAGAGAGAAGTTCTTTAGTGTTAGAGGCTGAGGAAATCTACTCCCATATACAACATCGGCTTTGTTATTGATTATAGGTATTATCAGGTCATAAAATTCAGAGGGATCATATTCAAGATCTGCATCCTGTATTATTACTATATCCCCGTTACAGTGTTTGATCCCTGTTCTTATTGCAGCACCTTTACCCATGTTCTTTTCGTGTCGTAAAAGTTTAAAGGAGATATTGGGGTGAACTGCTTTTTTTTGTATTTCTGTCAATATTGCAAGTGTTTTGTCGTTGGAACAGTCATCTATTAAAACAAGTTCTTTTTCTTGTAAGGGTGTTTTTGCATTTATTACTTTATCTATTAATAATTCAACAGTTCGTTCTTCATTGTAACAGGGTATGATTATAGAAAGTTTTTTCATTAGATGTACCCTGCTAGACGATATTTTATTAGAGCCAACACTTCATATGTTAGGTCTGAGTTTTTTTCCATGTTCTTTGTAGAAGGTATGAAATCATAAAAATGCAATTTCTTGCCTGCTTTTTGATCTGTAGGTTCTATACAATAGTTAAGTTGTTGTTTGTTTAGAATACCCAATATTCTTGGTGTATGTATGGCAGAGCTTACTACCAGTACATTGTTGAACTTTTTTGTTCCTACTATTTTCTGTAATTCAATTATGTTTTCAATAGTATTTCTGCTAGTCGTATCCAATATTAACTTGTCCTTTTTTACGCCTAAACCTAGTGCTACTTCACTAAGTAATTCTGATTCAGGTATTTTGGAATTGTTTGTTATACCGCCTAATATTATAATTGGTACATTATCGTTATTTTTTGAAAGTGTTATTGCATGCAACAGTCTTTTAATAGAACTTTTGTTTGGGATGTAGGCCTTTTCTAATCCATACATCCTTTCTGTTCCACCACTAAGTACAGCGGTAGCGTCTATTTTACTACAAGTGTTCTTAACACTATTCTCCATAAAATATATTATCGGTGTGGATATTAGGCTGGTACTTGAAAGGTATATAAGAAAAAGAGAACATAGTATTATAAAGCTTTTTGATCGTCTGGTTATTCTTGTACTAAAAGACGCAATTATGGATATTAGCGATAGTAGAATTATGATTCCTATGGGGCTTGAAATAAAAAGTATTAACCCTTTAAGTAGCGACATGATTAGATTATATTTATTTATGCATTAAAGCATAGTGGAAATTGTAGAGAGAATATAATTTCCCTCTACAATTTCTTGAGACCTAGTATCTTATTAAAGAAGACCCGGTATGTAACCCATGTATGACAATGCTGGATTTAGTAATCCAGCATTGGTGTTCCCTTTTTCTGATTCCAGAGTATCCATGGTGTTCGTAGTGCTTCCAAAACCATCTTGTTCTTTATAGCCTTTTAGCCAAGATGTTATTGTGTATTTTGCGTCTGTGTGATGCAGTCTTCCTATTAGTGATATTGTCTTTTGAGGATAACTAACAATTGATAATTGTTGTGTTACGAGACCGTTTGGAACGCTGTTGCCACAGTTTGGGTAATAAAGGTTTTGTATGTTTAACATTATGGTGTTAGCAGAGTTATAGAATAACAGGGCTGTTAATGAGTCGTCTTGGAGGTCTGGTGGAGCAAAAAAACAAGTACATCTTGAATAAGGTGTAACACTAGAACAGATTGATTTCCCTTCGAACAATGACATTTGTCCGTGATCCCCTATCAAGTTGTTGTTAATGGTATAGTTAGCATAAACATTTATTTTTATGTTCTGGTTCCCTTCTATTTCTACATCACTGTATAGTAGAATACTTTCTGGTCCGTTGTAGTTTGTACTTATTGGTAACTCTTCTTCTGTTCCGTTTTTCTCTAGTTTTATGAGGTATGTTGGTTCAGCAGTTGCACTGCTATATTCAGATGCTGTACTTGTGTACCAGTTATACATATCATATGGATATCCATTCTGTTTAGGTAGAAAACTTTTTTGTTGCACTTTGTGTGTTTCAAGAAGGAATGCAGAAGTTTCGTTAGTAATATTTATTTCTCCATCTACGACTACGGCAAAAGGCAGGGTGTTCTTAAGGCTGATGCTGTCTATTAGAAAGGTATCTAAAACTTCGTCCATTTTATAGTAAGGGGAGTTAATTATTTGAGCATCTCTTTCTATCAATACAGGGTTTATTGTGTTGCTGGCTATGAATAACTCCAAATAAAACTCATGATTTTTGTTGTCGCTGGTCTTTATTTTGATATTTAGAACATGTTTTTCATAGGGTGCAGATATCAATATCCCCGAGCCAAGTATAGAGGAGTGTATTGGAACAGTATAATTATCCACCTCGTTATTTATCTCTATATCGTTATTTTGTATTATTATTTCTCCCAAACTATCCTTTTTTATGTATTTCATGCTCGTTGTCATTATAGTGCTAGGATCAAGTTCTTTTACAACAAAACTTATTGCTGGGGCTTCATTTATGTTGTTACCGCTCATGATGTCTGAGTCTGCATAAATTATTGAATTAAGTTTGTTGTTGCTAACAGGCTCGTTAAAACTTTCCAAATGACATTTTGGTGTTTCTGAGCAGTTTATGACTTCTTGGTTTAGAATAATATAGGGTGTTGTGTCTGTGGTGGCCGCCACTTCTTCCTCTGGTGAAGATATTTTTGCTATTCTTCTTTTTTGTGAACCGTCATTCATTGGTGAACAAGACGTTAATAGAGCTAAAATACTTAATAGTAGTGGTAATAAGATCTTTACTTTCATAGGACCCTCCAGTTTTATTATTTAGGAGGGTAGGGTGCAAAAAGACTTCCGTTCTTAGATGTTCTTATTTAATAATGTTTGTATCGAAAAAGTTTATCTGTTGTAGCAACCTGTGTAATAAGGGGAACGACCAAAGGCTATCATAAATTCTCCCAAGGGATCGTTCTCATCTTTGGTTGCTGTTATCATTATAAAATCTGGTTTGAGTGGATAATTTTTAAAAGTATCGTAATCTGGATCTCTTGATGCATGTACTTTTATATCGTTTATGACTATTCCTATAGATTGGAAATTATCAACGGTCAAAGTTGTTCCGCCTATTAAGTTTATCGAGCCAGTTCTGCTACAAACACCAGCAGTATTAGAGCCACTACTTACAGAAGAAATATCCTCTCTGCAGGAAATTATTCTTAATTTATATTCGCTGAATTCATTTAAGAAGGCTGTGTTAAAGTTGCTACTTATTGGGGCTATGCTTATTTTCATCGTTCCATCGACACTGTCGACTGCTGTTAATTTGGCAAATTTTTGTCCACCGAGTTTTGATGATTCAGGACCTGTAAAACCGTGTGGAA
>JAKIZQ010000022.1:0-3655 GCA_022707945.1 Bdellovibrionales bacterium | reverse complement strand
TCTGCACTAGCCCCACTTAGTGATATTTGAGCCTGTTGTTTTTTCCCACAACCACTTATGACTAAAAATGCTACTAGTATTGTAATAGTAGTAATTTTTTTCATCTTAATCACCCAACTGCCTTGATTTTTCATAAGGAGACATTCCAAAGCCAGCTATTCGTCCACATTCATCAACTATTTGAATATATTTATAATCTTTAAGGTCTTCCATATTAAGCTCTGCAACAAGGCTACCTCCAGTTACCCAAGAACACGTTGTTGTGCCAAGTACGTCAAAAGAGGTTTCTCCGCCTGTTCCATTAACAGAGAATGATATTGTTGGGTTTACCATTAAACCAAGAGATGTTGATGGATCTTCGTTAGTGACGTAGAAGAGTATTCTTTTTGATACTATATTGCTAATATCCCATCCGGTAGCAACATAGTCCTGTACTTTACATGTCTGAACAAAATCATCTGATGATATTTTGAATTGATATCTAACTACAGCATCTGAATTGTCGTATTCGTCCGTTATGTTAGGGTAGCATCCAACTGGTCTTTTATCTGTGCCAGGTGTTGTGTCTGTTTCAAAACGACAACTAGCTTCTGTATTTGTAGAAGTATCAACACTGCTCCTTTTTTCCTCTAAAAAACTGCAGGATGAACCTATAATTAATACGTTAATTGCTATTGCCTTTAATAAAGTCTTTTTTGTCATATTACCTTTACCTCACCATCAACCTAATATACCTATCGGCATTTATATATATATTATACAATAACTATCATAAAAGTCAAGGTTTTTCTTTAAGACAATGATAATATCTAATATTTTTATTTACATTTTTCGGGAACTTATGCTAAAAACACCCCTGCTTTAAGGGGCATTAGCTCAGTTTGGTAGAGCGCTTCGCTGGCAGCGAAGAGGCCAACGGTTCAAGTCCGTTATGCTCCACCATAAGAAAAAGCAATACTTATAGAGGGTGAAATTATGTACGCAGTAGTAAGAACAGGTGGAAAACAATACAAGGTCAGTCCGGGACAAAAATTCACTGTAGAAAAGCTTAAAGGCGAAAAAGGTAGTGTGCTCAGCTTAGAGGATATACTCCTTATAGCTCCAGATACTGAAAAGGATCCAATAGTTGGAAGACCAGTTGTAGAAGGCGCAAAAATTGAATGTGAAGTGCTTTCACAGGCAAGAAGTAAAAAAGCCATAGTTTTTAAATTCAGAAGAAGAAAAAGATATATGAGGAAAAAAGGCCACAGGCAACAGTTGACCATGTTAAAGGTCAAGGATGTCTCTTATAATGGCCAAGTTTGGAAAGAAGAGGAGGCTAGCAAGTAATGGCTCATAAAAAAGCAGGTGGTAGTTCAAGGAACGGAAGGGATTCAGCAGGTCAAAGACTTGGTGTAAAGATTTTTGGTGGTGAGGCTGTTAAGGCGGGCAACATAATAGTTCGTCAGCGTGGTACTAAGGTCCATGTTGGCAGAAACGTTGGTATGGGAAAAGATCATACTTTGTTTGCTCTTATAGACGGTGTTGTTGCTTATGATATAGTTGGAAAAACAAGAACCCCAAGGGTTTCAGTAGTTCCACAAGAGAATACAGCAAAGTAAAAACGATTTGAGTTTTTATATTTAAAGAGGGATGATCCATTAGGTTCATCCCTCTTTTAGTATCTGTAGAATATTTTTTTGGTCCGGGGTTTAATGGAATGAAGTTCATAGATGAAGCAGTAATATACGTTAAGGCTGGTGACGGCGGTAAAGGTTGTGTAAGTTTTTTTCCTAATCGGGGTGGTCCAGACGGTGGGGACGGTGGTAAGGGCGGAAGCATAGTTTTTAAGGCAACAAGTTCTAAGAACACTTTAATAGATTTTAAGTTCCAAACAAAATATATCGCAAAAAATGGCGTGCCTGGGAGTAGGAATAATTGTACTGGAAAAGATGCTGAGGACCTTATCATAACAGTTCCCGCTGGAACCATTATCAAGGAAAAGAATAAAGGTACTTTATTAGCCGACCTTGACGTCGTTGGTAAAGAAGTAGTACTCCTTGAAGGTGGAATGGGTGGCAAAGGTAATACTTTTTTTGCAAACTCATCAAGACAATCCCCGGACTATTCCCAGCCCGGTGTTAAGGGGCTGGACCTTTGGGTTAGTATAGAATTAAAACTTTTAGCCGACGTTGGTTTAGTTGGACTTCCTAATGCTGGAAAATCCACTCTTATCTCAAGGATAAGTTCTGCAAGACCAAAGATAGCTGACTATCCATTTACAACGCTGGTCCCAAATCTTGGAGTTGTAAAATACAATGATAGTGACTTTGTTGTTGCAGATGTGCCTGGTCTTATAGAGGGTGCTCATGAGGGTAGTGGTTTAGGAATAAAATTTCTAAAACACATAGAAAGAACAAGAGTGCTTGTACACTTGGTTGATGTGTCTCAAATGGCAGAAGATCCAGTTAAGAGCATTGGTATAATAAATAATGAACTAAAGGCTTTTTCTAAAGAGCTTGGTGAAAAGCCAATGATATATGTTCTGAATAAAACAGATTCAGCTTCTGAAGAATTTTTAGAAAAAGCACAAGAACATATAAGAAAACTTGGTGCACAAAGCTTTTTGATTTCTGCTGTTACAGGCTCTGGAATACCAGAATTATTACAAAAAATATGGTCTGTGCTTGAGAAAAATAAAAAAGAAAGGATTATTCTTTTTGGAGGTAGTTTTGATCCTCCACATCAAGGGCATAAAGAACTAGCATTACATGTGGCAGAAAGATTTGATCCTTCAAAGATTATAATTATGCCTTGTAATATACAGCCTCTAAAGCAAGATAAAAGTTGTGGTGCTACGGCTATTGATAGGTTGGAAATGTGTAGGATCTTCTTTAATGAAAAGATTTTTGAAGTGTCCGATTACGAAATAAAAAAAGATAATATTAGCTATACAATAGATACTGTAGCGTATCTAAAAAAACGATATCCTGAATCTGAACTTTATATACTAATGGGAGAGGATTCTTTTGTACAAATAGATAAATGGAAGGACTATGAAATTCTTTTAAAAGAAAATAAGATTATTGTAGTAAGTAGAGAAGGGAAAGAACTTGTTAACCATTTTGCTAACGCAAAGGGTGTCTATTTTGTAGAGGATTTTAAGCATCCAGCCTCTGCAACACAGATACGACAAACTATTAGTGATAATTCTAGTAGTGAATATCTTGATGATAAGGTCAATGATTATATAAGTTCCAAGGGGCTTTACTCATGTACAGCAAGATAGTTTTTGTACATTTTGGCAGATTCAAATCAAAAGAATATAGAAATATTTTTGAAGAATATTTTAAAAGGCTCTCACATTACACCAAGGTTGATGTAAAAGAACTGAAAGTAGAAAAAGACGAACCCTCTTTTTTTGAAAAGATAAGAGCAAGGGTGCTTGATGCCCTAAAAGATAGTACTGTAATGGTGCTTACAGAGAGGGGTAAAACTCTTGATAGTAAGGAATTTTCTGATTTTATAAATCGTGGTACGGGTGTATTATCTGTTGTGGTTGGAACTTCTTGGGGTGTTCCATCTTATGTGGAAGAAATATCCCTAATGAAGTTGAGCTTTGGTAAACTTACTATGCCACATGAGGCTGTAAGGGCTCTGAGTTCGGAACAGTTGT
>JAKIZQ010000229.1:391-640 GCA_022707945.1 Bdellovibrionales bacterium | reverse complement strand
ATATCTTCCCAACAAAATATTAGTGATGCAAACAACAAACTCATAATTGCTACACACTCCATCCTTTACAACAAAGAACTCCCTACAGATTTGACTCTCGTAATCATAGATGAACAACACAGGTTTGGAGTAGAGCAAAGAAAATATTTCCTAAAAAAATTACCACACACTCCACACCATTTAACAATGACAGCAACTCCAATCCCAAGAAGTTTAACAGAGATCTTCTTTGGGAATATGGATGTATCG
>JAKIZQ010000229.1:0-338 GCA_022707945.1 Bdellovibrionales bacterium | reverse complement strand
CCTTTGCAAAAAGAGATGATTGCTTCAATTGGATAGCAGATAAAATAGAAACTAGTGAGATGAAGGAACAAGCCTTCATCATATATCCACTCATAGAGGAGACAGAAGTTTCTGTTGCCAAAACCGTCCTAGCAAGTTTTGAAGAATTGAAAAAGAAATATTTTAAAGACATACCAATAACATATCTGCATGGAAGAATGAAGGATAGTGCAAAAAACAAAATCCTCAATGATTTTAAGAAGAAAAAATACAATGTCTTGGTGTCCACATCGGTTATAGAGGTAGGCATAGATATCCCAGATGCAACCATTATGGTAATTGAAAATGCAGAGAGATTT
>JAKIZQ010000228.1 GCA_022707945.1 Bdellovibrionales bacterium | reverse complement strand
CGTCGACAAGATAATCATAACCTTTAGCCAAATCAACGCCGTCATATTTTGCTTTTACTTCCTCCGCTTCCGTTATAAATCTGCCGTTTAACATCGGAACTATTCTGTTTGCTACGTAATATTTATCTGTTGACTGTTCTCCTGCACCGGAAATTATAAGAGGCGTTCTGGCCTCATCAATTAAAATTGAGTCAACCTCGTCTATAATCGCATAATTTAACGGCCTCAGAACTCTCTGTTCTTTTGACACGACCATATTGTCTCTCAAATAATCAAATCCGAGTTCATTATTGGTAACATAAGTAATATCGCATAAATAAGCCTGTTTTCTTTCTTCATTTGAAACGTCATGACAAACATTACCTACAGTAAGCCCGAGAGCATTGTATATAGGTTCCATCCATTCTTTATCTCTTTTTGCAAGATAATCATTAACCGTAACTACGTGAACGCCTTTTCCTTCAAGCGCGTTTAAATAGACCGCAAGCGTTGCGACAAGCGTTTTCCCCTCTCCTGTTCTCATTTCTGCGATTTTACCGCTGTGAAGAATATATCCGCCTATCATCTGCACGTCAAAATGTCTCAGCCCGATTGTTCTTTTTGAAGCTTCTCTTACGCACGCAAACGCTTCCGGCAAGATACCGTCTA
>JAKIZQ010000227.1:317-667 GCA_022707945.1 Bdellovibrionales bacterium | reverse complement strand
AGATCAGAGTTTTGATGCTGTTACTATTTCATTTGGAATCAGAAATCTGGAAAAGCTTTCACAATCACTTCGTGAAATCAACCGTGTATTAAAATCCGGAGGACATTTTCTGATTATCGAAGTAAATCAGCCGGACAGAGGTATCATGTTGTTGTTCTACAAACTTTATATCCGGGTTTATATGTTATTTGTAACCGGATTATTGGATAAATCCGATTACAAATATCTTACAAATTCGATGGGCGCTTTCCCCAGAGGGGAAAAATTGATCCGGATACTGCAATCTTTTGATTTTGAACTAATCAAATACAAGCGTTTTACATTTGATGTTTGCAGTATGTATTTACTCA
>JAKIZQ010000227.1:0-240 GCA_022707945.1 Bdellovibrionales bacterium | reverse complement strand
TCAATCGATTGTATTTCAACCAATAACTCGTCTTTCATAACCGACTGTCCCTGATTTACCCGAATTTTCTGAATAACCCCGTTACATTCGGCGGTTATCTCATTTTGCATCTTCATGGCTTCAAGGGTTAGTATTGGTTCTCCTGCATTTACCAAATCTCCTTCATTCAGGAAAATATCAATAATCTTACCCGGCATCGGTGCGACAATATTATTAGCCGAATCTTTTTCTTCCCCTGTA
>JAKIZQ010000226.1:338-699 GCA_022707945.1 Bdellovibrionales bacterium | reverse complement strand
AGAGTATAGATATGATACTTTGTGATTTACCTTATGGGGTTTTGAATAAAAATAATCCGAGTGCAAAGTGGGATTCTGTTATACCTTTTAATTTATTATGGAAAGAATACGAAAGAATTATAAAAGATGATGGTGCAATAGTTTTAACTGCACAAGGAATGTTCTCTGCAAACTTGATGAAGAGCAACGAAAAACTCTGGAGATATAATTTAGTATGGAAAAAGGGAAATCGTGTTAGTGGGTTCTTAAATGCTAAAAGACAGCCAATGCGAAACCACGAAGATATATTAGTTTTTTCAAAAGGACAAACTAAGTATAATCCTCAAATGACTATCGGAGAAAAGAACCATAAAAAAGGTGG
>JAKIZQ010000226.1:0-327 GCA_022707945.1 Bdellovibrionales bacterium | reverse complement strand
ATACTCAGAGATGTTATGGAAATCTAATTGATACTCCAACAATATTAACTAACGAAAAATATCCATTAAGTATAGTAGATTTTGCAAGGGAACATCCACCAATACACCCCACCCAAAAACCAGTAGCCCTGTTTGAATACCTCATTAAAACCTACACCAACGAAGGAGATTTAGTTTTAGATAACTGTGCTGGAAGTGGAACAACAGGTGTAGCTTGTAAAAACACTAACAGAAACTTTATCTTAATAGAACAAGACGAAAAGTATTGTGAAGTTATAAAAGAAAGAGTTGGTTGTGATATTATAATCCCCCCCACTAAATAAGAGA
>JAKIZQ010000225.1 GCA_022707945.1 Bdellovibrionales bacterium | reverse complement strand
AACTTCTGAACTGATTTGGGAAACTTATTTTCACTTTGTTGTGATTGTATAGCTGTTATATTCACCTGGCTTTCACTTTTTATTTGTCCACCATTTACTATTTTCCCCATCGAATGATTTGGTTTACCTTTTGTCATTTGTGGATTGTATGTTGGTTGTTTTTTGTAGAAAACAGATATGTTTTCGTGATACTTCATTGGTTGTTTTTTGCAAAGTAAAGGATTAGCACCTATTGCCTTCTCCCATATCCAATCATACTTATAATTTTTAATATTGCTCATTCTTAAAGCACTACTAAAAGGTTCACTTCCAAATAAAACAATAGCACCATTATCTTTAATAATCCTCTTATATTGCTCCCATAATGGTTCAAATGGAATAATTGTATCCCACTTACAAGCAGTAGTTCCAGTTAGCCGTAGGGGAGGTCGGCAAGTATCATATCGACACTTTTGTCTGCCAAAAACTTCATAGCTTGAAGGCACTCGCCTTGTATCAAGGTATTTGGTTTCACCTCCCCTACGGTTGTGAGTTGTTCTAATTTGATTATATTCATAAATAATATTTTATATTTCGTTTTATTTTTTCCCACTCGACCTGTGGAATATTCACTTTTGCTCTGTTCTCTAACCAAGAGATAAACTGTAAATTATCTAGTAGCAGGCTCCCTCCGTTTGCTTTCGCTTCTATGTGGTCAAGAGATGGCTTTATCCACTTATCACTCGTCTTTTTATATTCAGAAAATAAATGATTAAACTTCTCATCCGCATAGAATTTTTCAATAAACTTCTTGTATATT
>JAKIZQ010000224.1 GCA_022707945.1 Bdellovibrionales bacterium | reverse complement strand
ATTTTTTATTACCCCGATACTCTTAAATCTATCAAGATTTAGTATATCATCTGCAGTAAAAAATTCCTCAAACTCTTTTTCACCTGTTGTATCTGAATGAAAAAAATAACAGGGCCATTTCCCTTTTTGGGAAAGTTCATCTACCATTTTTCTCGCCTGTTCTTCACTTTCACAAATATATGTTTGATACCCTATTTGCTCAAGAAATTTTATTGCCAACTCATAAAAAGAGATTAATTTTAATTCATCTGTTAACTTTGGGAAAAAAATATCCCTGTTTTCACCAAATAAGGCACTCATCAAACAAAGTTGGCCAGATTCTTTTTCAGTAATAAAGTATCTTTTTACATCCATAGGCGCAGAAAGTGGTTGTTTTTTTTGAATTCTCTGCATAAACCCATACAATAAACTGCCATTACTAAAAATAACATTTGCAAATCTTGCAGTTGAAACTGGGATTTCTAAACTTCTTCTCATCAAATACAATTCCATAATTCTTTTACTCGCTCCCATCATATTAACTGGTTTTGTTGCTTTATCTGTTGAAACACAAAAATATTTTTTTACTCCCTTTTTTATTGATTGTTGAAGTGTTTTTTCTGTATTTAAGATATTTACATCAATCATCCTCATTAAAGTAAAAGGATCTTTTTCACTTCTCACATGCTTTAATGCAGAAAGATTCAGAATATAATCATATCTACCATTACTTTCAATAAATGCATCATATTCCAAGCCCCCAACATCTAACACATATGTTTTAAATTCCCCTTTAATATAACCTAAGGAACTTCTTATATCTCTGACTAATTCAACCAAATCATTTTCATTAATGTCAACTATATGTAGTT
>JAKIZQ010000223.1:594-851 GCA_022707945.1 Bdellovibrionales bacterium | reverse complement strand
ACAAGCGGATTATTAAAGACCGTGGAGCTATTGTTTTATTTGGAAGTGAGCCATTTTCAAGTCACTTGAGGATGAGTAATATTAAAGATTATAAATGCGAATGGTACTGGAAAAAAGAAAAAGGAACAAACTTTGTGCAGGCAAAAAGATACCCAATGAAGGTAATAGAATCTGCTATTGTTTTTTGTGAGAAAACACCTAACTATTTTCCAATAATGAGAAGTGTCAAACCCTATTCGCATGTACTACCAAAACAA
>JAKIZQ010000223.1:0-584 GCA_022707945.1 Bdellovibrionales bacterium | reverse complement strand
TTATGGGTGGCATAATGGATGCAACAAAGAGACGAAAAGAATATAATAGCCTAAGAAACCCATCGTCAGTTCAATTTTTTAACAATAGAGAAAAAGAACGAGGACTACACCCCACCCAAAAACCAGTAGCCTTACTTGAATATCTAATAAAAACATACACCTTAGAAAATGAAACCGTACTTGATAATTGCATGGGTTCAGGTAGTACCGGCGTTGCTTGTATAAACACGAACAGAAATTTTATTGGCATAGAAAAAGACGATAAATACTTTGAAATAGCCAAGAGTCGCATTGAGAAAGCGCAACAGGACGTTGCGCCAAAGGTTTAAGCGGTTATTGCATATAACTGGAAAATCATGTTTACCCATTTTGGATCACAGTATTTTTCATGTTCCTTTTTTTGTCTTATAATGAAGAAAAGTCAAGCCTAAAAAAAGTTCTATTTTTTGGAATTATTTGCTTGACAATATAATACATATATACTATATATATATTATATCAAAGCCGAGCGGGCTAAAAACGCAAGGGAAATTATGAACAAATATATAGTAAGCAAAAAAAACATTGATCTAATGATTCACGGT
>JAKIZQ010000222.1:578-924 GCA_022707945.1 Bdellovibrionales bacterium | reverse complement strand
GTGGAAGGACAAGCTCCCCGAGCTAAACATCTGAAATTGAATGGCCGAGAGATTTTTATAGACAAAGAAGGTTTCTTTAGAGAAGTTTTAATCCCCCAAGATGGATACTCTGTCACCTCTTTATACGCCGAAGATAAATTTGGGAAAATTAGTGAAAAAGAATTTAAGATGTATTTGAATAAAAATTCTTCATCTTTGGCTTTAAGCGAGTAGTTTAGTTTTGGTTTTTATTTATTAATTATAATTATTTAGATATGCAAAAAAAGACAACAAAAAAAGCTCCAAAAGAAATTGGTGGAGCAATAGAGGATACAATAAAATCTATTCAAACAAAGTTTGGAGAAGG
>JAKIZQ010000222.1:0-568 GCA_022707945.1 Bdellovibrionales bacterium | reverse complement strand
CTATTATGAAGATGGGTGATTCCCCGAAGGTTAATATTGATGTTATTCCGACGGGTTCAATCGGGCTTGATATGGCGCTCGGTGTGGGAGGAGTGCCACGAGGTAGGATGATTGAAATATTTGGACCAGAATCTTCTGGAAAAACAACATTGGCTTTACACATAGTGGCTGAATCACAGAAAAAAGGTGGTGTTTGTGCTTATATAGACGCCGAACATGCTATGGATCCTGATTATGCTAGAAAATTAGGAGTTGAACAGAGAGCCTGGTGAGGTCAGGCAAAATAGATGTCATTGTGATAGATTCTGTGGCGGCTCTTACTCCTCGCGATGAAATAGAGGGCGACATGGGGCAATCACATGTGGGGAAACAAGCAAGATTGATGTCGCAAGCCTTAAGGAAGTTGACAGCTATTGTCGCCAACTCTAAGACGGTTATCATTTTCATCAATCAGATTAGGATGCAAATTGGTATTATGTTTGGCAATCCAGAAACAACGACCGGTGGAAAGGCTTTAAAGTTTTACACAACAATTAGATTAGACATTAGAAGAATTGCTCAGATTAAG
>JAKIZQ010000221.1 GCA_022707945.1 Bdellovibrionales bacterium | reverse complement strand
GATGGTCTTACAAAATTTAAAAGCAACTGCAGAGAGTTATTTAGGTGAAAAAGTAACCGATGCCGTTATTACTGTTCCTGCATACTTCAATGATGCTCAAAGACAAGCGACAAAAGATGCGGGTAGAATAGCTGGTTTAAATGTAAAACGGATTATCAATGAACCAACAGCAGCTGCCCTAGCTTATGGTATCGATAAGACCGATAAAGAGCATACCATCTTAGTTTATGACTTGGGTGGCGGTACATTTGATGTTTCCATCTTAAATTTAGCTGATGGTACATTTGAAGTTATCGCAACTGCTGGTAATAATCGCCTTGGTGGAGATGACTTTGACCAAGTGATTATCGATTATATGGTTGCTGAATTTAAGAAACAAGAAGGTATCGATTTAAGTAAAGATAAAATGGCTTTACAACGTTTAAAAGATGCCGCCGAAAAAGCAAAGAAAGAATTAAGTGGAACGGTTAAGGCAGAAATTAGCTTACCATTCATTTCGATGAGTGATCATGGTCCAGTTCATCTAAACATGAGCTTAACTCGTGCTAAATTTGATGAATTGACAGCATTCCTTGTTGAAAAAACAATTGGTCCTGTTCGTCAAGCGTTAAAAGATGCTAAGATGACATCAAAAGACATTGACCAAGTATTATTGGTCGGCGGTTCAACAAGAATTCCAGCCGTTCAAGATATCGTAACCCGTGAATTAGGAAAAGGACCTAATAAGGGAGTTAACCCTGATGAAGTTGTAGCTATGGGAGCTGCAATTCAGGGTGGTGTCTTATCAGGTGATGTAAAAGACGTATTATTATTAGACGTTACGCCATTATCTTTAGGTATTGAAACTCTAGGTGGTGTATTTACAAAATTAATCGAACGTAATACAACTATTCCTACTTCTAAATCACAAGTATTCTCGACTGCTGCCGAC
>JAKIZQ010000220.1 GCA_022707945.1 Bdellovibrionales bacterium | reverse complement strand
ATAATATCGCTATTTTTTGTCAACACTTCTCTTGAGCCGAAATCGACTATCATACGGCCGTCTTTAATGTAAGTGGCAATTTTCAAATCACCATCATCGTTCTTATTTAATTTGCCGTCTGAATAAGTTTTCATCTTTCTTTATCCTTTCCTAATTAAGTTAAACTTTAATATCAAGCAGAATATCCGCAATTTTAAGATTTTCCACTATCTCTTTCCTTGAAGCGAAGTCGTGACAGAACAACTTGTCGACAAATTGTCTGATAACTTCTTGATGTGTTGAGTTTTCGTCAAAAACAATAGTGATCTGCTTGTTTGGCTTACTTGCTTCTGGCAAATTGTCTAGGTTTACTTTAGTCATCTCACGGTCAATCTTTCTACACTTTTTCTCTTTGTGAGTTAGCTCTTGTGGTTTTATAGCACCTACATCTCCAAACGTGATATCATTCAATATCTTAATCTTAGTTTCCTTTTTCATATATTCCTCTCACTTAAATTAAAGTCTGTTGTATGTTTTTTAATCTATCCTCAGCTATCTTGCAGTATTCAGGTTCTTTTTCGATTAAGATGAAGTTTCTTTTTAAGTTGTGGCACGCCACACCAAATCTCCTTCGTTGGTGTAGGTTTTGATTAGGTATTCAAATAGGGCTACTGGTTTTTGAGTGGGGTGAATCTGGTCTTGTCTTCTCCATTTCTGTTGAAAGAATAAAATTGTATCAGGAAACCTTGTGCCATTATTGTTAGTTTTTGCTCCCTTTATCCCAAATTTATGATTATTTAGTTTTGCTGGTGTAAAATCTCTTTTATACGGCTTGCCTAACAACATTTCTGGATTATATTTTATAACTCCCTTCCCAAAAACCAATATATTTTCGTGTTTTGCCATCGGTCTGTATTTTGCGGACAAAGGACTTCCACACTTACTCTTTCCCCATATCCATTCATATTTAAACATCTTGATATTACTCATAACTAAAG
>JAKIZQ010000021.1:8224-12839 GCA_022707945.1 Bdellovibrionales bacterium | reverse complement strand
AGATAAGGAAGGGGTGCTTTTTAGATCTAGAAGGAACAGTAAAGCTCCTATTACTTGGCAGGTAAGAAAATATATGCCAGTAGTTCCTGTGAACAAGATCGTATATAAAGGTGGTTGGCTGAAGATAAAGGATATGGATGGTGATATTCACTGGGTAAAAAGTAAATTTATTACTACAGATTATCATTGTGTCGTTGTTAAGAATGGTCCCGCACCTATAAAAACAGAACCCAACATGGAATCACCAGATAAATATATAGAACCAGCAGAAAAATATGACACCTTTAAGTTTATAGGCGCTGTAAAGGGATGGATAAATGTAGAGGATATCCACGGTGATACTGGTTGGATACCTTATGAATATCTTTGGACGGACTGAGTCAACTATAGAAGAAAATTAAAATGCCAAAAGTCTGCATAATAGGTGCTGGTCTATCTGGCACCGAACTTATCTTTCAGCTTTCAAAATTTAACATAGAGATATTCGTGTATGAGCCAAGGCTTGATCCTTTATATAAGTCTGGTGCTCATAAGAGTACTTTTTTTGCAGAATTGGTTTGCTCTAACTCACTGCGTAGTAATAAGTTACATACAGCTGCGGGTCTCTTAAAAGAAGAGTTAAGGTTGTATAATTCTTTCTTAATCAAGCTTGCTGACAAGCATGCTGTTCCTGCAGGGGACGCCTTGGCTGTATCGAGGGATGATTTTTGTAAAGAAGCTACAGAAAGCATACTTCAATTGCCCAATTTAAAGGTCATACCTAAAGAAGCGGATGATCTTGATAAACTTGTAAAAGAATTCGACGCTGTTTGTGTTTGTGCAGGACCGCTGGCATCAAAGGGATTATCTGAACAATTGGCTAAAATAACAGGAGAGGAATATCTTTATTTCTATGACGCGATAGCTCCATTACTAGAAAGATCCAGCATTGATATGGGTGTTTGTTTTAAGGCTGAGCGATATGGTATTCCAGGTGACGAAGGAGCAGATTACATTAATTGTCCTTTGACCAGAGAACAGTATTATAATTTTGTAGAAGAACTTATAAAAGCAAAAAAAGCTCCCTTACACGAAGGTGATGAAGGTGTTTTTTTTAGAGGCTGTATGCCCATAGAGGCCATGGCAGAGGATGCTCCAGATACTTTGCTGAATGGGCCAATGAGAGGTGATGGACTTATAGATTCTAAGAACTACACTACTCCTTTTTCTGCCGTACAGTTAAGACAAGATGATCTTAACGCTAGTGTCTATAATATGGTTGGTTTTCAAACAAGGCTCATCTACTCTGAGCAAGAAAGATTATTTAGATGTATACCGGGTCTAAAAAATGTAGAATTCCTTAGATTTGGTTCTATGCATAGGAATACTTTCTTAAACGCCCCTAAAGTGCTTAATTCTGATATGAGCCTTAAGTTAAATGAAAAAATTTTTGTGAGTGGCCAGATTAGTGGTGTAGAGGGTTATGTCGAATCAATAGCAAGTGCCTTTTATACTGTTGAGGGTATCTTTAATAAGCTTTTCAAGAGGTCTGTGTTTGAATTTCCTTCTGTTACCGCAATAGGTTCTTTAAAAAGACATCTTAGTGATGCTAATCCAAAAAATTTCCAACCCATGAAAATGAATTTTGGACTTTTGCCCGAACTTAGTCCTTCAGATAAGAAGCTGTTCTTGGAAAAAGGCAACAAGAGACATGAAACAAGACTTGCTTTGTCAAAAAGGTCAATATCTTTGCTTAAGAAAATCTTTACTTAAGTTGAAAAAGGCAATTGACCCTTATTTAGAATTTAGTAATATGCACTTGTTTTTATCACACTAAAAGGGAGATAACTAAGTTGGTACCAAAAGAAGTATTTTTAACTAAAGGCGTTGGAAGACACAGGGAAAAACTCGCTTCTTTCGAGGAAGCTCTTAGATCAGCAGGGATAGCTCCATTTAATCTTGTAAGAGTCTCTTCTATTTTTCCTCCTTATTGTAAGCTTATATCGAGGAAGGATGGACTGAGCAAACTTAAACATGGCCAAATAGTTTTTTGTGTTATTTCTGAGAACTCTACCAATGAGCCAAACAGGCTTATTGCAGCTTCTGTTGGACTAGCTCTTCCTGCAGATAAAGCAAGACACGGTTATATCAGTGAGCATCACTCATACGGCCAAACGGACGAGATAGCAGGTGAATACGCAGAAGATCTTGCAGCAGACATGCTTGCAACTACTATAGGTATATCTGTAGACGATAAATTACACTACGATGAAAGACGTGAATTATGGAAGATGAATAAAGAGATAGTAAGAACAATGAACATTACACAGTCTGCTCAAGGTAGCAAACATGGACTTTGGACCACTGTTGTTACAGCGGCAGTAATGATCATATGAGCTATAACGATTTTCTTGATTATGACAGGCCTTATGATGAGGCTACTTTCATACTTATTCCAGCACCACTTGAACTTACAGTTAGCTATGGGAAAGGGACCTCTTTAGGTCCAGCGGCATTACTTCAATCAAGCACACAACTTGAAACTTATGATATAGAGCTTGATTCAGAGGCTGTGTGTAGTTGTGTTCATACTTTAGAACCATTGGAACAAAAAGGGATGGACGCATCAACATACATGGAAGAATTAAAGAAGATAGTTTCTAGGTGTGTAAAAGACGGGAAGATTCCCGTCGTAATAGGTGGCGAGCATAGCATAAGTTATGGCGTTTTTAAGGGTATAGCGGATATAAAAAAAGATTTTTCTGTGCTGCATTTTGATGCGCATCTTGATCTTAGGGACAGTTATGAAGGTTCAAAATATTCTCATGCTTCTGTTGTTAGAAGGATGAGGGAGCATATGGAAAAAATAAAGGATATTACCGCTGTTGGGATAAGAAGTGTTTCTCCAGAAGAAGCAGCATATCTTAAAGAGATAAAAGATCACAAGGTATTCTATGCTCATCAATGCCATGTAAGTGATATAGCAAAAAAAGTATCTGCATCTATATCCAGCGATAGTGTTTATATAACGTTTGACGTAGATGCTCTTGATCCCTCAATAATGCCTTCAACAGGAACTCCAGAGCCTGGCGGACTTTTGTGGTATCAAACACTAGATATATTAAGAGAATCCATAAAAGGTAAAAAAGTCATAGGTATAGACATAGTGGAACTTGCCCCAGATAAAGTAAACCATTATTCACAGTTTACTGCTGCAAAGCTTTTGTATAAAATGCTAGCTTACACTCTTGTATATGGGAAAAAATAAGGAGGAAGCAATGTCAAAGAAACTTATACTTTTTACCAACGACGAATCCCTTAGTGCTTTGTTTGCTGATTTTTTTAGTAATCATCCTTTTGAGGTTCATCTTGTTACAACACCACTTGATAATATAGATTTTACCAATTCAGTTAGCGTGCTTGATTATGATACAGATAACAAAAATATGTCTGAACTATTGTCCAATCTGGTTAAGAAGAGTGGCCCTTCTAATAAGGTCATAGTTGCTTCAGAGGATTGTGAAAGAAGGAATGTTACCGATACAGCAAAAAGAGGAGCAGACAGATTTGTTGTTAAACCTATAAACAAAACGAGGATAAAGAAATACATACTTCCATATATGGAATATGCGACTACTCAAACTACAGAGACTTCAACAGCGAGTTAATATGTTCTTTCGTTTTTTTGTTCTGAGGATCTATTAGGGGCAGTGCTTTTTCCAAATATTGTTTAGCTAGTTCTCTGTTAAAATTAAGTAAGGCAACACCACTATCATAATAACTTATACCTTTCTTATGTATGTCTTCTGTTAGCTTTCTTGCTTTTTTAGTTGACCTATACTTTATTGACGTCTCTAGTTCTACAAGTGCACTACTATAATTTTCTTTGTTGTATTCATTAAGGCCATTACGGTAATGTTTGTATGATCTGTTCCTTAAGTCATCCTCAGATAATGGATCGGCATAGAGGCTGTAATTGATGACTAGTATTAGTATTATGGATGATATTCTTATCATTGTTCCGATGGTTCTTCTGGTGTTTGTTGTTTTTGCTCCTCTAAGCCCTCAGCTGTTTCTACTTCTTCTGTGTTCTCGTCGTTTGTTTTGAACCTCGGGGGAAGTCCTTTTATCCCGATAGGTTTTCTTATTGGTCCTCTATCTCTAAGATCTTCTTCGTCGTATTCTTCTTGTTCATATTGATCATAATTATCTATAGGCATAGCTGGATTTGATTGTTCAAGTCTTAGTCTCTCTAGCGTATCAAGATCATCTTCTAGGCTAGGGGTTTCTTCTTGATTAGGACTTTCTTTTATCTCTATTTTGTCCTTTTCTTTGATTATTTTTCTGGTTTCCCTTATTTGATACAGTGCCCTTGAAAAATCATATTTATTTACCTTTTTTATTTGTGGCACACGTTTGGCAAGTATTTTTTCTTTTTCTCTTTCATTAACAGCTATGTAGGCGTACATAACGATCAAGCCAACAAGGGTTATGAGAATGATATTTTTCAAGTGCCACCTCAGAGCATATACATTATACTTTAAAACAGGTGTCTGATAAAATAGTTTTAGTTAAAGGGGGTAAATATGTCTACTAGGGATAAGAACTACTGGAATTCTTTTTATAGCTCAGAAGC
>JAKIZQ010000021.1:0-8214 GCA_022707945.1 Bdellovibrionales bacterium | reverse complement strand
GGTATTAAAGAGGCAGAACATTCTGCGTTTTTGGCTCAAATGTTGCCATATCTCAAAAAAGGTAAAGTTATGGATATAGCCTGTGGCACTGGAAGGAACTCATTCTATCTTGCAGAGAATGGTTTTGATGTTGATGGTATAGATTTTAGCGATGTTGCAATAAACAAGTGTCTTGCAAGATCTGCGTCATTTAAGGGTAATAAAGATTTTAAGGCCCAATCACTTGATTTTTTCCTTATGCCAATACAAAAATATGATAGCGTGATAATAGTTGATTTTAAGGCTCCGGGAAGACTATTGGATGAGTCCAGGAAGGCCCTTACGGCAGGTGGAACGTTGTTGTTAGAGACATACACATTGAACCATCTTAAGAATAAGCAGGGGATTGATATTCCTGCAGATGAATGTTACAAACCATTCGAGTTGGCTCGTTTATTAAAGGATTGGAACATAATTTATTATGATGAAAGAGCTAATGGAGATGAGTACAAGGTAAGAGCTTTGGTTGTAAAACCTTCTTATTAATGGAGAAGATATGGAACAGAAAGGTGGTATACTTATAACCAGGACAGATAGAATAGGTGATGTTGTTCTTTGTTTACCGGTAATAAGGACTTTAAGGAAAATTTTTCCTAATGAACCGATACATATGATGGTTTCTTCTTATGCATATCCTGTAGTTGAAAATTATCCCGGGCTTAGTTCTGTGATAAGCTATGAGCCAGAGGATAATTCTCCTAATTATGTGCCAAGGACAAGACAACTAGTACAGCATCTAAAGGAACTAGAAATAAACGCAGCATTGATGTTGGTGTATGATCCAGAAGTTCTTGCTATAATTAAACGAGCAGGAATCAAAAAACGTTTTGGTCCTCTAACAAAAATTGGTGCAGGAATGTTCTCTTATAAGTGGGATGCACAACACAGATCTAAAGTTGATCATCATGAACTTGAATATAATCTTTTGTTACTAAAACTTTTGGGAATTAAGGATACTGTGTTTGATACGACGCTGGATCTTCCTGTTCCAAGAGCTAACGTTCTTACTGCCTTTGAAAAGTTAAGGAACATAGGTTTTGATAGTCCAGAACATGGTTATTTTATAATACATCCCGGATGTGGTGATTCTGCAAAGAATTGGAGATATTCTTTTTATGCTGAACTTGCAAATAGACTTTGTTCGTCACTAAATATCCCGTTGGTACTTACTGGCACAGATAAAGAGGCTGATATATTAAATTCTATAAAACAACATGTTCGTGATGCGAAAGTATATAGTACAGCTGGTATTTTATCGTTAAAAGATCTTATAGCGACCATAAGTGAAGCAAAATTATTTGTTGGTCCTAGTACGGGCCCTATGCACATAGCTACGGCTACAGGCGTTCCTGTTACAGCAATTTTTTCTCCAGTAAAGGTTCAGTCAGCAAGAAGGTGGGGGCCTTACTCTTATAACAACAGCGTCGTTGTGGCGCCAAGCAATATAGATTGTCCAGGTACTCTTAAATGTCTTGGTAATAAATGTGAATATTTTGAGTGCATGGATATGATAAGCGTTGATGAGGTTTTTGATAAAGCGATGAGTTTATATGAAAAAAGTGTTGGACAGATGGGGCTTTCTTTTACGGAGGTGTGATACAAACATGCAGTTGAATGATATAAGTAAACTTTTAGAAAAGATAACCAAGATAAAAATAATGGTAATAGGTGACATTGGCCTTGATAGTTACATAGTCGGTGATGTGAAAAAAATAAGTCCAGAAGCTCCAGTACCAGTTGTAGATGTAAATGATAATTATAGCAGACTAGGACTTAGTGCTAACGTTGTTAGTAACATAAGGTCTCTTGGAGCAGAGTGTTCGTTGATAGGTGTGGTCGGTAATGATGAGAATTCTGAATTAATAAATAAGGAACTTGTTAAGATAGGTGTTGATACCTCTGGTATTGTTGCTTGCATGGATAGACCTACAACACACAAAACAAGGGTGCTGGCCTCAAGGTTGCATCATGTTGTTAGAATAGATAAAGAAGATAGATCCCCTCTTACAGATAAGGCAAGAGAACAGATACTTTTTAACATCAGAAAAGATCTTAAACATTGTGACGCCGTTATAATGGAAGATTATGGCAAAGGACTTTTTAAGGCAGACCTTGGTGTAGATATAATAAATGAATGCATAAAGGCAAAAAAGCCAGTATTTGTGGATCCAAGTAGGTCGACAAAGGCTAACACATATAAAGGTGCTACCTTGTTAAAGCCAAATATGGATGAGGCTAGAATATTATCTGGTGTTGAAACAGACAGTGAACACATGTTGTACGAGTGTGGTAATAAGTTGATGAAAGACCTTTCTCTTGAACATCTTGTTATAACAAGGGGTAAAGAAGGGATGACGGTTTTTGCAAAGGGTTCCGAACCAAAGACCATACCAACTTTTGCCTTAGAGGTTTTCGATGTTTCTGGTGCAGGAGATACCGTTATTGCTTGTTTGGCACTTGCAAGAAGTGCCGGTTTTAATATCTATGAAAGCGCTTTTTTTGCTAATTCAGCAGCGGCAATAGTCGTAGGTAAGGTCGGAACTTCTGTTGTTGCACCGTCAGAGGTGATGGAGTTCCTTAGAGAACATCATATAAAATAAAATGAGTAAACCATTTGAACCAAAGAAAGTTTTGTTGTTCACCGCTGTACTTGTGTCTAAGGATCTGGACATAAGCAAAATATTGGATGTTCTTTCTAAAAAGATAGGCAGGATATTATTTTGCTCGAGAAAGATGGCTTTTATTTGGAGTGATTATTATCAAACAGAAATGGGCGAAGATCTTAACAGAGTATTTGTTGTCTATGAGAAAAAGATAAAAAGGGATGAATTGGTAAAATACAAAAAACTTTGTGACTCGTTGGAGTTAAAGTATTCTAAAGACGATAAGAGGACTGTTAATATAGATCCTGGAATAATTACTCCAGAGAACGTAGTTCTTGCAACGAATAAGGCTTTTTTTCACAGGATATACATTAAGAATGGTGTATACGGTGAGTTAACTCTTTTTTATAGAAAGAACACTTATAACCCTATAGAGTATTGGACGTTCCCAGAGTATAGATCTACATTAGTTGTTTCTTTCTTTAATAGAGCTAGAAATTTTATTTTTGATCATTAAAATAGCATCTCACTCTTGATGAATAATATAATATTGTCGCTATCTTCTTTGGGATTATGTTGTCGCCTTTCTTTATGATAGGAGCTCCTGCATATCCACTTGTATATATCTTGATTCCATATCTATATATCCTTTCAACGTCCTCTCTGTCTACCCATGGATGAAGTTTAAAACCTTCTTTTAAGGCTTTGTCCTTAATCATTCTTATGGTCTCATATATCTCTTCTTTAAGGTCTGCTTCTTTGATTGTGTTGTCTGCAGGTAGTAATCTTACAAGTTCTTCATCTTTTATGTTGGGATGTTCTTCTTTAATGTATTTTACTATAGAGAACAAAAATACCTGACTTGGCAATATGATGTTCGTCTTATAAAAGTCTTCTGATATTTTCTCTCCAAGTAATTTGGTAAAACCTTTTTCTATATGGTGGTCGTCTATAAAATTACCATTCTCATCCTTTATCATGTCAGATACATTAATAGGGATTCCATATTTATCAACAGAGATGCCTTCATAATTTACATTGTTTCCAAAGGGATCTATCGGGTTCCCAAAGGTTACATATATAGGATTGTTCTGCATCATGTTGTTCCAAATCTTTTTTAAGGTTCTTCCTAATATAGTTGCCTGCCTTGATACCCTTTTTAAGATCTGTTTCCTCTTATCTTCTTCAAAATAATGTTCCAGTGCTAATTTTTCGGCTTCTGGTACTACTGTGTAAGATATCGTAACAGGTACTACATATATATTGGATCTGGTTTTTCCTTCTTTTATGTTGTTAATGAAAGCAGCAACTACAGTCCCTAGTAATCCTAATTTCAGTTTTTGCTCTATCTCCCCAGATCTTGACCTTGTGCCTCCAGGATAAAAGATCGTATTGTAACCTTGTTGAAGCTGATATTCTGAATATTTTTTTAAAGTCTCTAGGTATAGTTTATTCTTTTTTCTTCTGTCTATTCTGTAACAACCAACGTTATTCATAACATATTTTATCGTGAAACCTTTAAAGAGATTTAATCCAGCCCCCCATATTGGTGGATTAAGGCCAGCGGTGTGCATCATGTGTGCTATGACTATTGAATCAAAATTACTAACATGAGTTGGAACTATTACGAGGGAACCAAATTTTTCTAGTCTTTTTACAAGTTCTACATTGCCTCTTATTATTATGCTGTTCTTTAACTCGTGTCTTCCTCTAAAGTTCTTGAAGAACTGTATTAATCCAAAAGAGTTTAACATGAAATTAAGTGCAATAGGGGTAAGCTTTTGTAAGAAATTATAAAGGAAATTATTGAAATTACCGTGGATCTCTTCTGCATAATATTTGGTGAGTTTTTTTATCTCTTCATTAAGGACTTCTTTTTTATTATCTGACAGTCTTAGTTTGGTCCTTATGGATTTTACGAACTTAAGTTTTTCTAATGCCTTGCTTTTGTTGTCGCGTTCGGCCTTTGCCAGCTTTTTTTCTGTTTCAAGGCTTTCTTCTAATAATTTTGATAGGTCAGAGTTGTCCCGGCTCAAGCTTTCTATGACCTTCTCGGGTATATAATCCTTTATCCTATTATCCAGCTTCGGCTTTTTTCCCATTGTTCGGCTATAATAGAAATTATAAATAAAAATATCAAGCGCTTTTACCAGTATCTTGGCTTGACAGTTCTACTTGTTATTATTAATCTTTGCTTAATTTATGCAACCCACTCATAGGGGGATGTTCACACAATGTATTTTGATAAGATGCTTAATATGTTTTCTAACGATCTTGCAATAGATCTTGGTACCGCAAATACACTTGTATATGCTAAGGGCCTTGGCATCATAGCTAATGAACCTTCTGTGGTCGCTGTCCAAAAAGATCAGCGAGGAATAAGAAGGGTCGTCGCTGTAGGAAAAGAAGCAAAAGAAATGCTTGGCAGGACCCCTGGTAGTATACTGGCAATAAGGCCAATGAAAGAAGGTGTTATTGCTGACTTTGAAGTAACAGAGGCTATGTTAAGGTATTTTATAGCCAAAGCTCATACAAGAAGAACGCTGGTAAGACCTAGAATAATGATATGTGTTCCTTATGGTATTACCGAGGTAGAAAAAAGAGCAGTAAGGGAATCTGCTGAATCTGCAGGAGCAAGAGAGGTATATCTTATACAAGAGCCGATGGCTGCTGCTATTGGAGCAGGACTACCAATAACAGAACCCGGTGGCAACATGATTGTCGACGTTGGTGGTGGCACCACAGAGGTTGCGGTCATATCACTTGCAGGCATAGTTTTTAGTCGCTCTGTTCGTGTCGGTGGAGACAAAATGGATGAGGCTATTATAAATTACGTTAAAAGAAAATATAACCTCTTGATAGGGGAAAGGACGGCTGAGAATATTAAGATAACAATAGGTTCTGCGTACCCAGGAGATCAAGTGGAGACCATGGAAGTAAAGGGCAGAGACCTTGTGGCCGGTGTTCCAAGGACAATTATTGTTAATTCAGACGAAATACGTGATTCATTATCAGATCCTATTAATGCAATAGTAGATGCTGTTAAAGTGGCGCTAGAAAGAACACCCCCAGAATTGGCCGCAGATATAGTCGATAAAGGAGTTGTTCTTACTGGAGGAGGATCTTTGCTTAGCAACTTGGACATACTTCTTAGAGAAGAAACAGGGCTCCCTGTCATGCTTTCTGAGGATCCTTTGACTGCGGTTGTTATGGGGTCAGGCAAAGCATTGGACCAGATAAACAACTTATTAAAAGGCGTTACAATAGAGTAGCGGATGTATAGGTTCCTAGAAAAAAAATACAAAGAACTTATTGTAGCGTTAATACTTTTACTTGTTCTTGTAACTGTAAATTCATTTCATAAAATAGCCAGAGATATAAGGTGGTATGATAGAGCTGTTATATATGTTACATATCCAGCACAATATGTCCTTAATTCTGTAGTAAAGGGTACTGTCTATTTTTGGGAGAACTATATACATCTAAAAGATGTCAAGAAAGAGAATGATGTTTTAAACAAAGAGAATGCAGAACTAAGATATAGGCTACAAAACTCGTTAGAAACAGAATCGGAGAACCTTAGATTAAGAAATATCTTACAGCTTAAGGAAAAAATAGCTTTATCTACTATACCGGCAGAAGTTATATCAAGAGACGCCATGGATGTGTTCAAGACGGTAAGGATAAACAAAGGATCTGTACAGGGTATAACGCCGTCAATGCCAGTTATAAGTTACGATGGTGTTGTTGGTCAAATAATGAGAGTATTCCCTGAGTATAGTGATGTGCTACTTATAACAGACCCAAACTCGACAGTTGATGCTGTAGTTGAAGAGACTAGATCAAGAGGTGTGATAGAGGGAACAGGTTTGGATATTTGTCGTCTAAAATATATGAACAGATTGGATGATGTTAGAATAGGTAACAGAATAATGACTTCAGGTATGGAACAGAGATTTCCTAAAGGGATATTGATAGGCATAGTTACAGATATACAAAAAAAGAATTATGGTACTACTCAAAAAGTAATAGTTGAACCTAGTGTTGACTTTAATAATATAGAGGAGGTCTTGGTGGTAACCACCAGCCTTGCTTTATGAGATTAGAAATATCTGATATTTTAAACATAGTCGGCTTTGTTCTTTTCTGTGTTATAGGTGTGTGTTTACAGACGACGTTGTTTTCTTTGTTTGTAACAAAATATCTTATACCAGATCTCTTAGGATGTGTCCTAATATACTTGGCTATAAAAAGGAATCTACGAGAAGGGGTCCTGTTTACAGTATTCATTTCATATTTGATAAGTTTAAACTCCAGTTTTTCTTTTTTTGATTGTTTGTTATTGAATACACTTTCTTTTCTTATAGCAAGGTACATTGGACTCTATATTTTTACAGGAACAACGAGATCAGTAATGTTTGCAACGCTCGTGTCGTTAGTCCCTTCTAAATTAATTCTTGCTGTCTTATTAGGTTGGCCAGGATTTTATTATATCTTTATGATCCTTTTTCCTTTTATAACTACCATTTTGTTAACTTCGATAGTAGCTCCATATTTATTTAAGTATATGGTCTCTTTTGATAGGTTTACTGGCAGGATAGAACCTGCTCATATAATAGAAAGGACAAGGTGGTCCTGATGCGTAGCAGTAAGCTGAGTAGTAGGGAAGACCTTTTTGTATATGAAAAACGTTATCGTTACCTTTATATATCTGTAGGTGTTTTCTTTTTAGCTGTTTTATTTAGACTTTGGTATTTACAACTATACAGAGGTGATGAACTCTACTTTTATGCTGAAAAGAATAGAATGTGGGAGGAAAAAGATAGGGCACCAAGAGGGATGGTTTTTGATAGGAATGGAAAACTACTAGTAGATAATAAATTATCTTTTGATATTGTTATAAGACCACAGTTCATTCAAGAACAAGAAAAGACAATAAAAAAACTATCGTCGCTGTTGTCTGTTCCAGAGGATGATATAAAATTTAGACTGTTAAAATCAAAAAATAAGCCTTTATATTTTCCAGTAGTAATTGCAGAAGATGTTGATAGAGATAAACTTGCATTAATTGAGTCAAATAAGTTATTTATACCCGGTGTGGACGTTGTCGTTAATAATAAAAGAACATATCTTATGGGAGAGGCAACGGCTCATCTTATTGGCTATATCGGAGAAGTTAATAGAATAGAGATGAACAAACTTAATTCTGCCTACGATATGCATGGTAGAAAGCTTTATATGGGTGATACTATCGGCAAGTTCGGTCTTGAAAAAGTTTGGGACCTTGACCTTAGAGGTATAGATGGAGCAAAATACGTCGTTGTTGATGCTAATGGTAGAATGAGGGGACAAAAAGAAATAGAGAAGATATTTGGTAAAGTAAGCAATACAGAAAGTGAACCTGGTAATAATTTGGAACTTACAATAGATTCAGACCTTCAGAATATTGCATACAAATATTTTAGTGATTTTAACAGAAAGGGCGCTGTTATTGCACTTGATGCAAGGAATGGCGACGTACTTGTAATGTTTAGCTATCCGGGTTTTGATCCAACTGTTATGTCAAAAGGTG
>JAKIZQ010000219.1:514-1008 GCA_022707945.1 Bdellovibrionales bacterium | reverse complement strand
GCCACTTTTTGTGCCAGAACTGGAAGATAAAAAACCTACAGCACGATCAGTTGCTGTTGTGGGATCACCAGCTCCGAAATTGTAAATACCGTTTCCGGCAGAATCAGTCATACTATTACCACCAGTTCTTTCTGTGGCAGTAACAGCTGCAGAATAATTTCCAACCAATCGGACTGTGCTATTTTTATCTACTTTCCAACTGGCAGGCATTGTTGCAGTGGCGGAAGTTCCTAAAACATCAAAATCCTGAGTAAGCGTTTGCCCAGATTGAATATTTATCTGAGCAGACAAACTTCCTAAAAAGGCAAGGGCTAAAAGCATTACAAATAATGTCTTTTTCATAATTCCTCCCTGTAGAATTAAGCTATTTTTATCTGATACCTAAATTTACTCGTAAATGATAATCTAATTAAATATAGCTATGCCGTCAAGTAAAATTATCTAAACCAAGATAGATTATCTGTCTTTCACAGATTGCAAACTTATATCAATGT
>JAKIZQ010000219.1:0-386 GCA_022707945.1 Bdellovibrionales bacterium | reverse complement strand
AGATGCATTTTATCCAGAGGTTAATTATTTGTGCAGTATCCTTGTTATGTTTTGCCTGTACTTCTTTTCAGAAAAACAAGAGTGAAGAAGAAGCGTATAAAATTAAAGCCAGTAAGGATAGCATTGATGAATATATTATTCCAGAGATAGAAACAGAGGATAAAATTTATGTTTCAGAATCCGTATCTTCTACAGAGATAATTGAAGAGCAGAGGTATGTTTATACTGTTATCGAAAATGTGCAAGCTCTTCTGGAAGGTGATTGGCTTAGTAAATTCCAGCAGGAGCGCAGACCTTTTATTCTGCTAATTTCTTCTAACATAGAATCAGAATATGCAGAGCAGGAATCTTCTCTTTTAGAATTAATAAAGGACGAACTATTAAGA
>JAKIZQ010000218.1 GCA_022707945.1 Bdellovibrionales bacterium | reverse complement strand
AATGGGTGATTTCTTCTGAAAAAACCGTGGCATCTACGGCAAAACCGGTCTTGAGATCCATATACTGCTCCCAATCGAACTTTTTGACCGCCTCATAAATTTCATCCGGTGTTTTAGCCTTAAAAGTATAAATAGGCATTAAGATACGCAATGCCGTACGAAGATGTAGATTAGCTTTATACAGCAACATCTTATCACCCGTAAAAGCCACAGCCCTGCGTTGAATTTCAACATTATCGGCACCCAAAGCAATTAATTCGGTTGCCAACACCTCTTCCAAACCCTTTAATGTTTTAGCAATATATGAATTCCCCATAACTTCCCTAACTTCTTTAACTTCAAACTACCAACTACTATTCATTTTTTCTGCACCAATTTCGCTCCTGCCGGAACATCCTGATCTATCCAAATGTTTCCGCCTATGACAGCACTGTCACCGACTGTAACATTGCCCAAAATGGTTGAGTTGGAGTAGATAATGACATTATTGCCTATTTTAGGATGGCGGTCTATTCCTTTGATGGGATTGCCGTTTTCATCCAAAGGAAAACTTTTTGCACCTAAGGTAACACCTTGATACATCTTAACATGGTCGCCAATCTTAGCCGTTTCTCCTATCACTACCCCTGTCCCGTGATCTATGGTAAAATAACTACCAATGGATGCTCCCGGATGGATATCTATACCTGTTTCGGTAACTGCTGATGGCGCGAATGCCCGGGTAGCAAAAGATGACTTCGCCATAACTTTTGGCAGCCGGATCGCCATTGTAGGCAGCTACGACATCGGTATATAGTTTATCTCTGATTTCCGGTAACTGAGAAATAAAAGCAATGGATTTCTTTCTTGCCAGGTGATCTATGTCTTCACAAACCTGTTCGTCAGAAGTCGATTCAAAACACAAACCGGCCTTAATCTGCGATTGTAAAAGAGATTGTAACTTATCTATGTTCACTCCTATATGATACAACCTCGAATTGACATTGACAGCCGCATCACCGAAATAACCCGGAAAAA
>JAKIZQ010000217.1 GCA_022707945.1 Bdellovibrionales bacterium | reverse complement strand
CCATAGGATGGATACCATAAGGTATTAAATCCTCTCTCATTTGCTGCATATGCCAATAATTGACCCAGCAGCATAACTCCCTGACCACCAAAGCCGGCGCATATAATTTTTTCAGAAATCATTGCCCTTCCTCCTTAGTATCATCTCTAAACACCTTCAGTGGATAATAAGGTATCATATTCTCTTCTACCCATTTTAACGCTTGACTAGGTGTCATCCCCCAATTGACAGGGCAAGTAGAGATAAATTCGATCAAAGAAAATCCTTTTTGGTCAATTTGTGTTTGAAATGCTCGTTTTACTGCTTGTTTTGCTTTCCTAACATGAGCAGGATTATGAACCGATACTCTCTCAATATACGCTGCTCCAGGGATTGTTGCTAGCAATTCCGACATTCTAATCGGCAAACCAGCTTGCTCTTTTGTCCGACCAAATGGTGATGTTGATGTTTTTTGGCCAATTAATGTTGTTGGAGCCATCTGTCCACCAGTCATTCCATAGATTGCATTATTAACAAATATAACGATTATTTTTTCTCCGCGATGAGCTGCATGAACAATTTCTGCGGTTCCGATGGATGCTAAATCGCCATCCCCTTGATAAGTAAAGATAAAGCGGTCGGGTAAAACACGCTTTAACCCTGTAGCAACTGCTGGTCCACGACCATGTGCTGCTTGAACCATATCACAATTGAAGTTATTATAATTGGTTACCGCACATCCTACTGGGGATATTCCTATTGTTTTATCCGTTAAATTGAGTTCTTCTAATACTTCTGCGACAAGGCGATGAATAATGCCATGAGTACAGCCCGCACAATACGAAAATTCATTATCGGTTAAAGCTTTCGTTCTTTGGAAAATTACTTTATTCATTAGCTAATTCCTCCCGCATTTTGATAACAGCATTTATAATTTCTTCTGTTTCGGGAAGCATTCCTCCACTTCGTCCAAAGAACGAAATCGGTAGGCGCCCTTTATTTGCAATCTTAACATCATCAAGCATTTGACCCATTGATAATTCA
>JAKIZQ010000216.1 GCA_022707945.1 Bdellovibrionales bacterium | reverse complement strand
AGATTTAATGCCAGTAATTAAATAACCTACATCGCCAGCTTTTAGTTCATTGCAAGGCTCATAATTATAACCCAAATAACCAATTTCTTCTGCTATATAGTTGGCTTTATTAGAATAAAACATTATATGGTCATTTGTCCTTAATGTTCCATTAAAAATTCTAAAATAGGCTACCACTCCTCTATAACTATTAAAAATACTATCAAAAATTAAAGCTTCTAATGGTAAATCTGGATTTCCTGAAGGAGCTGGTATACGTTCTATAATAGCATGCAAAACATCATCTATCCCTATCCCTTGTTTAGCACTTACTGATATTATCTCGTCTCTATCGCAGCCGAGTAGATCTATGATTTGATCTTTTGTACCTTCTATATCGGCATTTGCCATATCGATTTTATTAATTATAGGTATAATTGTTAAATCATGGTCAATAGCTTGATATAGATTACTAATAGTTTGAGCTTGTATTCCTTGAGTGGCATCTACTATTAATAATGCTCCTTCGCATGAGGCAATAGCTCTAGATACCTCATATGAAAAATCTACGTGCCCAGGAGTATCTATTAGGTTCAGACTATATAGCTTCCCATTGTAATTATATTGCATTCTAATAGCATGGCTTTTAATTGTAATACCACGTTCTCTTTCTAGATCCATATTGTCTAGCACTTGGTTCATCATTTTTCTCTCATCTATAGTGTGTGTAGATTCTAATAGCCTGTCTGCTAATGTAGATTTACCATGATCTATATGAGCAATTATACAAAAGTTTCTTTTTAAATCATTCATTTTGCAAAATTACAAGGAATTTTTAAAATAATTTTACAAATATATTCATCATATTATTATTTGCTTTTAAGTATTTAAAAAAATATACGTATATTTGTTGCTCATTATAAAAAAATTAATAAATCCATTGTAACCTTTAAAAATTATATAGAAATGAAAAAAGATTTAAAAAAAGGATTTTTAAATGCAATCAAAGATACTTTTTGTGCATATAATAATTACGGTGCAAGGAGTAATAAAA
>JAKIZQ010000215.1 GCA_022707945.1 Bdellovibrionales bacterium | reverse complement strand
CAAGCTCTCTTTTTAAAAGATTCTCTGCATAAGCAATTACTTCTTCCATGTTCATGCTTCCCCAGTTTACTCGTTTTTTGCTTGCTTCTAAATATTTTTGAAGAGCATGAGAGGTTGTAAGATTGTTTCTTCTGTTTTTATTGTGCTGTCCGATATTGTTCAACCATTCTTTTTCATTCTCCGTTGTCCAATTTCTGTCATTTGATTTTGTGGGCATGATTTTTTCCTTTCAAAAAAGAACTTCGGTGGCCAGGTCGCTCTGTGCGCTTGCAGAAATTACAAGTCCATGTGGTGTTCATACGTTCACCGCCTGCAATAACGGTTCATGGTTGGCAATCCGTTTCCTGATTATCTCGCAATATGAGGCATCCTTTTCAATCAAGATGAACTTGCGGCCTGTATTCAGTGCTGCTATTCCGGTGGTGCCGCTGCCCGCGCAATTATCAAGCACCGTGTCGCCCTCATTCGTGTAGGTGCGGATAAGGTATTCAAAGAGGGCTACTGGTTTTTGGGTGGGGTGCATACTACCTTTTAATGTATCTCTATTTATTTTTATTACACTTCTTGGATATTTTACAAATCTATTGTATCCTTCTGAATATCGTAATCTTTGATTTTTATGCGTTTTTGAATAACCGCCTTTTGTATCTTTACCATAAACTGCAATAGTTGGATTATCTCGTTTAGTCATCAAAGGATTATAAGTTGGCTGGTGTTTATAAAATACAAGTATATTTTCGTGAACTTTTCCTATTTGCTTTTTCATAAACATTATATTTGTCGGTCTTTCTTTTTCCCATATCATTTCATAACGAAACATATCAGGATTACTCATAACCAAAGCACTTGTAAAAGGTTGGCTTGCCGTCAAAACTATCGCCCCGTTGTCCTTTATCAGCCGCTTATATTGCTTCCAAAGAGGCTCAAAGGGGATCAACACATCCCATTTGCAAGCCGTGGTTCCTCAGCCGTAGGGCAAGTCTGTCAAAATACAATCAATGCTTTTATCGGCAATGTATGACATCGCTTCTAAGCA
>JAKIZQ010000214.1 GCA_022707945.1 Bdellovibrionales bacterium | reverse complement strand
ATGCTTGCATAATAGCAAATCTGTCATAGCCAAAAATCGATCCTGTTAAACCATATGGAGATGTATTGTTACAAATCTCTAATGTTTCTTGATATTTGTCATCATCATAAACAAAAATTGAAAATACTGGACCGAATATTTCTTCTTGCATAGTTTTAAAATAAGGATTTGTAGTAACTATTACAGTAGGTTTTATGAAATATCCAACAGATTTATCACCTTCGCCACCTATCAATATTTCTGCTTCATTAGATTGTTTAGCAAAATTTATATATGACATGATTTTATCAAATGATGGCTCATCGATTACAGCATTTACAAAATTGCTAAAATCTTCTACTCCACCTACTTTAATTTGAGAAATTTGATCTAATAAATGTTGTTTTACCTGATTCCATAATGATTTAGGGATATAGCCTCGAGATGCAGCAGAACATTTTTGTCCTTGGAATTCAAAAGCACCTCTAACTATAGAAGAAGCTACCTCTAAAGGATCCGCAGAATTATGTACAAAGATAAAATCTTTACCACCAGTTTCACCAACTATCCTAGGATAAGAACGATAATTACGCAAATTATTAGAAATTTGCTGCCATAGACTATTAAAAGTTTCATTAGAACCAGTAAAATGTAATCCTCCCAAGTCTTTATGAGATAATACTATATCACCTATTGTAGATCCTTGTCCTGGTAAGAAATTGAGTACTCCATCTGGCAGACCAGCTTCTTTATAAATTTGCATGAGGAAATAATTTGAAAACAAAGCAGTACGTGAAGGTTTCCAAATGGTTGTATTACCCATTAATGCTGGTCCCATATTTAAATTTGAAGCTATAGCAGTGAAATTAAATGGAGTAACAGCAAAAACAAAACCTTCTAGTGGTCTATATTCAATAAAATTTAATTGACCACTCGTAGAGCGTGGTTGATCTGAATATATTTTCGAAGCAAAATATGCATTATATCTTAGGTAATCTATAGTTTCACAAGCTGCATCTATCTCTGCTTGATAAACATTTTTATCTTGTCCTAGCATAGT
>JAKIZQ010000213.1 GCA_022707945.1 Bdellovibrionales bacterium | reverse complement strand
ACCACCGGATCACTATGACCGACTTTCGTCTCTGCTCGACTTGTCAGTCTCGCAGTCAGGCGGGCTTATGCCATTGCACTCTAACAGACGGTTTCCGACCGTCCTGAGCCCACCATCGCGCGCCTCCGTTACTCTTTGGGAGGCGACCGCCCCAGTCAAACTACCCACCAGACAGTGTCCCTCTTCCCGTCAAGGGAAGCAGGTTAGAATTCCAAATCCATAAGGGTGGTATTTCACATTGTGGCTCCACCAAAACTAGCGTCCTGGTATCAAAGCCTCCCACCTATGCTACACATACAAATCCGAAACTCACTGTCAAGCTATAGTAAAGGTGCACGGGGTCTCTCCGTCTTACTGCGGGTAACCCGTATCTTCACGGGTAATTCAACTTCACCGAGTCTATGGTTGAGACAGTGGGGAAGTCGTTACGCCATTCATGCAGGTCGGAACTTACCCGACAAGGAATTTCGCTACCTTAGGACCGTTATAGTTACGGCCGCCGTTTACTGGGGCTTCGGTTCAAAGCTTCTCCTCGTTTCCTTGAATAACATCTCCCCTTAACCTTCCAGCACCGGGCAGGCGTCAGCCCCTATACTTCATCTTACGATTTAGCAGAGACCTGTGTTTTTGATAAACAGTCGCTACCGCCTATTATCTGCGACCGTCTTCTGCTTCGTCCGCGAGGGACTACACATAAGGACGGCATGCCTTCTTCCGAAGTTACGGCATCAATTTGCAGAGTTCCTTAACCAGAGTTATCTCAAGCGCCTTAGGATTCTCTCCTTGCCCACCTGTGTCGGTTTTCAGAACGGTCTGTATATTATTCAAGCACTGTACGCGGCTTTTCTTGGCAGCGTGACTACTACCCCTTGACCTTGCGGTCTTGTATTCGCAGCTCCTCCTCTGTCTGTGGACTTCCCTGCAGACTTCTTCGGTATTACTGCTTAAAAGTTCATGCCACTAGAACTCGCGTATCCGCCTTCTGCGTCACCGCTTACAATTCATAATATACAGGCACGGGATTATTAACCCGTTTTCCATCGGTTATCCCTTTCGGGT
>JAKIZQ010000212.1 GCA_022707945.1 Bdellovibrionales bacterium | reverse complement strand
CTTAATAAAATAATATGTGGCGACTGCCTCGACATTATGCCTGATTTACCAGACAAAAGCATTGATATGATATTGTGCGATTTACCTTACGGAACAACAGCCTGTAAGTGGGATACAATTATTCCATTTGAACCACTTTGGGAGCAATATAAAAGAATAATAAAAGACAACGGAGCGATAGTTTTAACTGCTTCACAACCTTTTACAAGTGCTTTGGTTATGAGTAATCCTGATATGTTTAAGTATGAGTGGATATGGGAGAAAGCTGTGGGGAGCAATTTTGCGACTCTAAAATATATGCCAATGAAAGAACACGAAAACATATTGGTTTTTGGAAAAGGTAGAACAACTTATAATCCACAAATGCAAGAAAGAAAAGGGGGTGGTAAGGCACGAAGTATGTATACTTATAAATCAAACACAGTTTCAGGTGATGCTATCTCTAATATGGTTACAAATAGAAGCGGTGAGAAGTATGACGAAAACAAAAGAAATCCTAGTAGTGTTCAGTTCTTTAATAATCGTGAAAACACAAGGGGAATGCACCCAACCCAAAAACCAGTAGCCCTATTTGAATATCTAATCAAAACCTACACCAATGAAGGAGATTTAGTCTTGGATAATACAGCTGGTTCTGGAACAACAGGAGTAGCTTGTAAAAATACTAACAGAAACTTTATCTTAATAGAACAAGACGAAAACTATTGTAAAATAGCCAGTGAAAGAACTGGTGTAGATATTATTAAATAACTAATCATATGGAATCAATAAGAGAATTATGGAAACAATTTTATCTAAAAGAACAAAACAAATTAAGACCAGTTATAATTCACTTCCAGAGCTAGAAGATATTTATTGTAAGTTGGGCTATGATTATGGACTAATTAGTGATGAGCTAATTGAAAGTCTAAAAGAAAACCAGTCGGTCAAAAAGAAAATTAAAGAAAACACCGATATTAAAAGTATGGCAGAGTTCAATCGTGAATATGAATTAACTCCTGAATATCTAATCTTAAAATCTTATAAATATCAATTAAAGGCACTTGAACGTCTAATGTCTGGACTTAAGGTCAGAA
>JAKIZQ010000210.1:1319-1552 GCA_022707945.1 Bdellovibrionales bacterium | reverse complement strand
TCAATTACGCACATTTCTAAGTCCTCTATAAAATCCTCAAGCATTGCTTTCAAATAATCCTCTGACATTTCCATATCACTGAAAGTGTGGGCGTATTCTTTGATTAACTCTTCTTTTGTCATTTTATTTTTATTTATTATTATCTTAATTATCTTGCCGACCTTTTATTTAATTTCTCTTAACCCTTATAATCTTTTATTTATAATGTCTATGTATTCAGGTTCTTTTTCTAT
>JAKIZQ010000210.1:0-1209 GCA_022707945.1 Bdellovibrionales bacterium | reverse complement strand
CTAAATCTCCTTCATTGGTGTAGGTTTTAATAAGGTATTCAAAGAGGGCTACTGGTTTTTGGGTGGGGTGTAATCCCGTTTCTCTGTTTATTTTAATTACACTTCTTGGATAACGAGTTCCTTTATTTTCTGTTTGTATTTTTATGACATTCCCAGTTACATCTCCACTTGTTCCTTTTCCACTTATATATGGTTTACCCTCTGTCATCACTGGATTATATTTTGATTGTTTCTTTGAAAATATAAGTATATCTTCGTGAACTTTCATTGGCTGTTTTTTACTCATCATAAAATTAACACCCTGTTCTTTCTCCCAAATCCAGCTACAACGAAACATATCAGGATTACTCATCACCAAAGCACTAGTAAAAGGTTGGCTTGCTGTTAAAACTATCGCCCCATTGTCTTTAATAATTCTCTTATACTGCTCCCATAAAGGCTCAAAAGGAATAATCGTGTCCCACTTACAAGCAGTTGTTCCATAAGGTAAATCTGCAAGTATCATATCAATACTTTTATCTGGTATATTTTTCATTTCTACTAAACAATCTCCATTTATTAAAGTTGTTTCCATTTTATTAAATTATATTTAGTTAATTAAATTAAACTTTCTTGCGTCTTAGTATTCTCTATTCTTTGTTTTGCTATATTAAAGTAGGTTTCATCAAGTTCTATACCTATAAAATTTCTATTTAGATTTTTACAAGCTACACCTGTTGTTCCAGAACCCATACAGTTATCTAAAACTAAATCTCCTTCGTTGGTGTAGGTTTTGATTAGATATTCAAATAATGCTACTGGTTTTTGTGTTGGATGTAGTCCTATCTCTCTCCCAAAAGTCAAAATAGTCTTTGGATAACCAGTATGTGTTGTATTAAGATCTTTACGCTGTGTGGGTTCACTGTTCAATATGTTACCTCATTAAGCTATTGCTTGTTTCTTTTATTCTTGGTTTTTTATCTCTAATAATGTGGTATGGTTTCCCTTCTATCTTTTGTGGAAAATAAACTGTTTTTCCGTTTGAAAATACAAGGCAGTACTCTATATTATTTAACGGTCTAATTTTTGACATAAAGGGGTCTACACCTTGAGGCTTCTCCCATATCCACTCATACTTAAACCACTTAATATTGCTCATCACCAAAGCACTTGTAAAAGGCTGTGAGGCGGTTAATACTATCGCCCCATTATCCTTAATAATTCTCTTAT
>JAKIZQ010000020.1 GCA_022707945.1 Bdellovibrionales bacterium | reverse complement strand
ACACGCAAGTTGGGTTTCTTTATCTTTATTAGTCTACCCAAGTCTATAGGTGTAGCTATTATGACAAAATCTACTTTTGCCTTAGCTATGGTTTTTTCCAAATCTTTTATTTGTTTTTTCCCATAACCCATTGCAGGAAGTATAGGACCTATATTTGGATATTTTTTAAAAGTCTGGTCTATTTCTCCAACAACAAAAGGTCTTGGATCAACTATTTCTGCAGCCCCAAATTTTTGTGCAGCAACAAAACCAGCACCATATTGCATTTCTCCATGTGTTAATGTTGGGCCGTCTTCAACGACCAGCACTCTCTTGCCTCTTATTGCTTCTCCACCTTTTACAAATATAGGGGAAGCTGCCTCTACGATGGTAGCAGTAGGATTAACACAACTTACGTTCTGTCTTACTATTTCTATGTCTTCAAGGTTAGCTGTGTCTATTTTATTTATTACAACAACATGTGCTCTTCTTATATTTGTCTCTCCAGGATGGTACATTACTTCGTGTCCGGGTCTGTGTGGGTCTGCAACTACTATCTCAAGATCTGATGCGTAGAAAGGTATATCGTTGTTACCACCATCCCAAAGTATAACATCTGCTTCTTTTTCTGCTTCTCTAAGTATAGCCTCGTAGTCAACACCAGCGTAAACAACCACTCCTCTTGTAATGTGTGGCTCGTATTCTTCCATTTCCTCTATTGTACATTTATGTTTTTTAAGATCTTGTATACTGCTAAACCTTTGAACTTTTTGTTTTGCGAGGTCACCGTATGGCATTGGATGTCTTATGGCTACAACCTTTTTGCCAGCTTCTATTAGTATCTCAGAAACCCTTCTGGTAGTTTGGCTTTTTCCGCAACCTGTTCTTGTAGCACATATTGATATTACTGGTTTTGTGCTTTTTACCATAGTTGTTTTTGGACCCATTAATCTAAAATCTGGTCCCATCGACATTACCCATGATCCTTTAGCCATTACTCTGTCATGAGGGATGTCGCTATATGCAAATACGACTTCATCAGGGTTATATTTTTTTATTAATTGAGGTAATTCCTCTTCTGCATGTATAGGGATACCTTTTGGATAATTTGATCCACAAAGTTCTGCAGGATATTTCCTGCCCTCTATGTCAGGGATCTGAGTTGCTGTAAAAGCTACTACTTCATAATTAGGATTGTTCCTGTAATAGACATTGAAATTGTGGAAATCCCTTCCTGCTGCGCCCATAATGATCACTTTCTTCTTCATTCTGTTCTCTCCTTTATAGGTTTATAGAGTAATAATTTAAGTACTTCTGCTGTTATATACACGATAAACAGCGATGTTACAACATCAGATAAGAAGTGCCCCCCCTGTATGATCCTTGATAAAGACATTACAGCCCCGTAAATAATCCCGACAGAGCCTAATATTAACGCTTTTCTTTTCCTTAGTACGTAAAAAGGGAACATCATAAAGAACCCATTGGCCGCATGTCCACTAGGAAAAGAGTTCCCGTCTGTTCTATTTCCGAACAATTCAATGTTTGGTGAGAAAGGTGTTCTAAATTCATATTGGCCACCGAACTCTTTAGTTTCTATAGGTCGTGGCCTTCCCCACGTTACTTTACTTGTTTGTACTATTATACCAGGTGCTATGATGAACAATAACAGAACGAAAAGTAATTTTTTTCTGGCTACTTTTATTGTTGAAGATAAGTTCCAAGGTAAAAAAGAAAAGATAAGTAATATCCCAGAACTAATACCACAGAGGTTTGGGAGTATGTTACCGTATTTATACAACCAGAACCATAGCTGACATTGTGGACTTGTATCATAAAGCATTTTTGATACTTTTATATCGATTCCAAAAAAGGATATTATTGTTAAAACTAATATTAAAGTTAGAGATATTACAAAGATCTTCTTCAAATGTATTCCTCAAGTCCTTTTTGTTTTAGAAGATCTACGAGTTCTTTTATATTTTGACCACTATTTTTGTTTGCTATTAATAGTGCGTCAGGTGTATCAACAACTATTACGTTATTTATATCCAGTAATGTTATTATTTTTTTCTTATCTTGTTTTTTAATTATATTACCTTTTGATCTTATTTTGATTGCATCTTTATCACCGATAATGTTCTCTAAACTGTTCCAAGCACCAAGATCGTCCCACCCAATCTTAGCTGGTATTGTTATTGATGATGGGAGCTGTTCTATTAGACCATGATCTATTGATATGGATGGTAGCTTGGGGAATTCACGATTAAAGATTTCCTTTTCTTTTTTTGTTCCAAAGGACTTTGATATTTTTTTTATACCACGGTGAAGTTCTGGCATATATTCCTTTACGGCGTTATTAATATATCCTGCACGAACAATAAATATTCCAGCATTCCAAAGATGATCTTTGTTCTTTAAAAAATCTTTTGCTTTATTTATACTAGGTTTTTCTTTGAATCCCTTGCTTTCATATATTTTAATTCCGTCGTAAGTTTCTATGAGTTCACCTATTTTAATATAGCCATAACCAGTGTGAGGAGAGCTAGGTTCTATTCCGATGGTAACTAATTGGTCTTTTTTCTTACATGCTTTTATTCCAGCTGATATTATCTTCCTGAATTGTACGGGGTTCTTTATAAGATGATCAGAAGGACAGACGACCAAGATATCATTATCACTATGATAGTATGATATTTTTGCTGCCATATAAGCAATGCAAGGGGCTGTATTCCTCCCTTTTGGTTCAAACACAAAATTGACACCTCTTATTCCAGAGAGTTCTTTTTTTATGAGCTTATTTGTGGAGATATTACTCACAACGTGGATATTCTTATTCTTGAATAGTGGTTTTAATCTCTCTATTGTTAAGTTCAACAAGGTCTTGTTAGATACTATTTTTAGGAATTGTTTTGGTTTTGAGGCCCTACTTAGAGGCCAAAACCTAGTACCACTGCCACCAGCCATTATTATACAGTGTGCTAGATCTTTTATAGAACTTTTCACTAGTCTACTCTTCTTACCAAGTAACTTGTTATCTTACCTTGTTTCTTTAACATTTCAGCGAACATATCTGCACTTGATTTTTTATCGAAGAAACCTATTCCTACCCTATACCATAAACCCTTACCTGGTATCTCTGCTTCCATATAATAAGCCATTTTGTAACCATCATCCAATAAGGACCTTGCCTCTCTTTGAGCTTCTTCTTCGTCTTGATATGAGCTTATCTGTATTGTGTATTTACCTTTTATTTCATCAGTTATTTCTTTTATACCGAGTTCACCATAAGCTTTTTTTACTTTGTCACCTTCACTGGTGTTGTTATTCTCTAATACTACAGTCGTTTCTTCTTCTGTTTTAGTTTCTGGATCTACTTTAGCTTCAAGTTCTTCTATTCGTTTCTGATTATTCTCTAGTATGGCCTGACAATCATTTTGTAGTATGTTCTTGCCTAACCTTATGCCAACGGCAAATATTAACGAACCTCCAATTAGGAATAGTATGAATAAAAGGACAAGTTCACCTTTCTTTATCTTATAATGAGACTGGTTGCCTTCCATTTTCCACCTCTATTGGCTTTTTACTCTGAGTTGTCAAAAAATGCTAGTAGTTTGATGTCTTTGTGGGGTATATAATGTCTCTTATTGGCCTAATATAAAAAGGAGAACTTTATGATAGTTGTAACAGGAGCTGCAGGGTTTATTGGTAGTGTTATAGCTCAAGACCTTTTCAGAAGTGGCGCCAAAGATTTGATACTTGTAGATAGGTTCACTAAACAGGATAAATGGAAAAACATAGCTGGTATTAATTTTAAGGAATTTGTTGATAGAGATCTTTTTTTGGATAAGTTGGAGAAAGGTGACCTTGGTACTCCAGACGCTGTTATTCATATGGGAGCCTGTGCTAATACTACAGAATTCAATATGGATTATCTTATGTCCCAGAACTATGAATATAGCAAAAGATTGTGCTCATGGTGTATTAATAAAAAAGTGAGATTTATATATGCTTCTTCAGCTTCTATATATGGTGATGGATCAAAAGGGTTTAATGATTCAAATAATCTTACTTTAGAGATGCAGCCCCTTAATCCTTATGGTTTCTCTAAACTGGTTTTTGATCGCTGGATAATAAATAATGGCCTTACTGGTTCTGTAGCAGGGATGCGTTTTTTTAACGTCTTTGGACCCAATGAATATCATAAAGGTGCTATGAGCAGCATAATATACAGATCTTTCCCGATGGCAAAAAAAGAGGGGGTCGTGAGATTATTTAAATCTTATAAAAAGGATTTCCCTGACGGTGGACAAAGAAGGGATTTTATTTATATTAAGGATGTCCTATCAGTTACTAATTTTCTTTTGAACAATAATGTTTGTGGAATATTCAACGTTGGTACTGGACATGCCAGATCTTTTAATGACCTTGCTGATTCGTTGTTGTCGGCTCTAGGATGTAAAAAAGTCTTAAAAGAATATTTTGATATGCCAGAGGATATAAGAAATAAATACCAATATTTTACAGAGGCTAACATGGATTCTCTTAGAAATTCTGGATATAGAAAAGAGTTCATGTCACTGGAAGATTCTATCTCCGATTATGTTCAGGGGTATTTACTCTCGAACAGGAATTATTAAGTAGTTCGTACATCATAACAAATGATTTTGGAGAGCTGTTCAGAATAGAAGAATGTAGTTGTTCCATCCTATAAAGTTGTTCTTTTGTATTATTGATTTTTACCATATTTGAAGTGAACCCAGTTTCATTAAAAAGGATTATGCATAGTTCGTATGCTATATTGACCATCGTGCCGATGTCATTGCTGGGTATTTCTTCTATTTCTTTAATATGTTGTTCTACTATTTCAAAAAAACTTTTACCACTTTTGCCACAGGGCTCCAATTGGTTTAAAAGCATAGAGGCTAGTTCTAGCATGTAACAAGAAGTTATGAATTTATTAACGTTATTTATTATATTTGGGAAAATCTTTTTTATTTCCTTAATAGAAGAAATCGTAAAAATTGCTTCACCATTATTGTCTTTTGTTTGGAACTCAGCTTCTATTACCTTAAAATATTCTAATCCACCTTTAAATCTTTTTGATAGTCTTTTACCACCAAAGGCAAAACTTTTTATTAATCCATGTTTACGAGTTACAGCGGTCACTAGTATATGACCTTCACCAAAATCTTTTTTGGTAAGTATTATCGATGGTTCTATAAATGTTCCGTTCAAAATATTTTCCACGTATCTGGTATTATATTTATAGAAAGAAGATATTTAGATATGAGCATATAAGAAATGAGGCAAATTAGGGTCGTTATTGGTATTATAACTTGTGCCGATACCGGTAGGTAGGATGAGCTTTTTCTTCTTAATATGAAAGGGAATATCCCGCCTAATGTTGATGCGATAACCATATTCAAAAATAATATAATAGACAGTATAAGATGTGTTTTTTCTGTTCCAGGTATGTAAAAGGAAAGACCAGAAAATAATAATAAACAAAATGCTAATCCAAATAATATGGATATTTTTAGCTCTAATTTTATGATTCCTAAAATGTCACCTAAATCTATCAGTCCAATATCAAAATCTCTTGAAGTAGAGATAGATGACTGAACAGACATTAAGGACGGGAATATAACTAATATAGGTGCGAACGACAGTAGCTCTAATAATGGCTGATCTATGAAATATAATTTGTTGTATATTAAATAAGAAGACAATAATAAAAGAAGAAAAGATACGCATAACATGGGTATTCTTGACCATGTCGTACTTTTTATTGGCAAAGATCCTGATATTTCTAGAAGATCTTTACTTACTTCTTGCTCCACTATTTTAGATACGTTGTCTGCGGTTATAATTCCCAACATTTTACCATCTTTATCTACAACAGGAGCTTCAAAAAGACTGTATCTATTGAAAATAGATATAACTTTACTTTGATGTACATTTATCGGGATAGTCGTTATTTGCTCGTCCATTAGTTTGCTGATTGGCGTGTCAGATGGGAAAGAAAAAATGCTTGATATTGGTACACATGCGCAAACTTCATCTTTATTGTTTTTTATATATATATTAAGAAAAGAACCATTGTGCCCTTTGTTTTTTAGTTCCTTTATTGCACTGCCAACGGTGCTTTCTTTATCTATTATTAAAAATTTTGTACTCATTATTCCGCCAGAGCTATTGTGAGGATATTTCAAAAGTTCATTAAGTGTTGAAGAGGTGTCTTTGTTTATTAATTTAAGCAAGGCTTGAGCATCTTTTGAGGAAAGATAACCTATAATATCTGCGCTATCATCAGGATTTATGAATGAAAAGATTTCAGCAAGTCTTTCTTTTTTTATTACATGGAGTGCTTTTGACGCGGTACGTCTATCGTCCATTTTTGATAGTATCTTTGCAATAGTCTTGTTATCGCTAATATGATCAAAAAGCTGTTTTATGTTCTCTTGATCTAATGATGCAAGACTGTTTGCCATGTCCGCTGGATGTACCCTTTCTGCAAGTGTTTTTATATTTCTTGCATGGCCTGTTTTTAGCAATTTTATTATCGTTTTTCTTAATATTGGTGTTTTCACAAGTTAAGTAATTAACATAAGTATCTGTAATTGTAAACAAGACGCTGTCTTGACTAGAGGGGCTTTGTGGCGTAATAGATAGTCCCTAGGGAGTCCATAATATGAAAAAAATAGGTATCAGTGCAATTGAGTATTATCTTCCAGAGAAGGTGATAGACAATGATTTCTTTGAACATGCAAAGAATGATTTTCTTGAAGAAAAGGTAGGTATTAAGGAAAGGCATATCGCAACAGAAGATCAATCAACAAGTGATCTTGCTGTTAAAGCAGTTAATCAGTTAATAGAAAAGAATAATATAAATAGAAATGAAATTGAATTTATGGTTCTTTGTACTTTAAGTCCAGACTACATATTGCCTCAAACATCAGCTCAGGTGCAAACTCTTGTGAGTTGCCAAATTCGATTTATACAGTTGATGTAAGGATGGGTTGTACTGGATTTGTGCATTCTCTGTCTATCGCTCAAAGTCTTATAGCTGGTATGGGTTTTAAAAAAGGTTTGGTGGTCACCGCAGATAAGTTCTCTATATATCTTAGCTACAGAGATTACACTGTTGATACCTTGTTCAGCGACTCTGCTGCTGCGGTTCTTGTAGAAGAAGATCCAAAACTTTTTGAAATAGTAGCTCATGATTTTGGAACAGATGGTACTGGTGTTGAGCACATAATAATTCCTGCTGGTGGTTCAAAATTAAGGATAAGTGAAGAGACCTCTAAATTTGAATCTATAAAACCAGGGATAGAACGTTCAAAGAATTATCTATATATGAATGGAAGGCAGGTAATGAAATTTGCCAATAACACTGTTCCTCCTTCTGCTGAGCGAGTATTCAAAAAATCTGGTACAACACTTAGCGATATAGACTGGCTGGTTCTTCATCAGGCAAATAAACTAATGTTAGAAAATATTGGTGAGTTATTGGGAATAGATAAAGAAAAGAACTATATCAATATGTGGAATAAAGGTAACACAATAGCCTCATCAATCCCTATAGCAATTAAAGAGATATTGGATAGCAAGAAAAGACTTAATAACGGACGACATTGGATGGTAGTTGGATTTGGGCTGGGCTTTGCTTGGGGAACTACTCTTTTAAAGTACGTTGGTAAGTAATATAAAAGTATACTCCAAACATATATATGAATAGGCAGAGGGCCTGCCATATTGTTGCAGCGTCTGCACCTATTGTAGTAGTTACTCCTGTAGACCACTCAAATAGTTTTAAAAATGCAGCTTGTCCAACACCTATTCCAGCAGGAGTAATAGGTATTGCCGACGTCAACATACCTGTAGGTACTATGAATAAATAGGACTTTATATCTAAGATATCAAAACCAAGAGCTTTTGTTATTATAAAGAAAGCACTTATATTAAGTGCATGGTTAAATATGGATATTAAAAGAGAATAAAAGAGAGTGCTTACCTTTCCTCTGTAGATATGGAATGCTTCATAAAGACTTCTTGATAAATTTGAGAACGGCAAATGATTAATTGTATAATTAAATATTTTTGTTTGTCCTATCCTTCTAGACAGACCTATTATTGCAAATATCAATAAGAAGATTAAGGACAGGCCCATTATTATTGCAAGTGTCTTTAGTGCGTTGTGTTTATTTACAATATCGATATTTATGATGAAACCAACGCAACATATTATCATTAATCCCATTAATCCAATTACCCTGTCTAATATGACGGTCATTAAAGCTGGAGTTTTTTTGTCGCTGGCTTTTTTCATTATGTATGAACTCTTGATTATATCGCCACTCACGACACCCGGTAATATTGAAGAGAAAAATATCCCTATATAGAATATTGAGAATAGTTCTTTGTCCTTGAAATGAATGCCTTGGCCAGACAACAACAATTTCCATCTATAGTATGTTGTCATTATTGCCGTTATAAGTATTAGGGTCACCAGGATCAAGAGGTAGTACTTGTCTTTAATGCTCGAGATAGTGTTAAGATTAAGTTTATCAGAATGTATCATGTAAGCTATCAACGATATCCCAAGTGCAGCCTTTAAAATATAAGATAAAGTTTTCATTGCTAAGCATGTTTTATCACAATAAGCTGTGACTTGGCTATGAGAGCTTTTATTTATCTTATTACAATATATCTTATTTGGGGAAGTACATATCTTGCAATGAGGATAGGTGTTATGGAGGGGAGTGGTTTTCCTCCATTTGCTCTTGCAGGAAGCAGGATGTTGCTTGCTGGACCTATACTTTTGTTAATATCCTATTTTAAGGGTAATAGTATAAAACTAGATGCAAATAGTTTTAAAAGGGCCTTTATATCTGGCTGTCTTTTGTGGTGTTCTGGTCATGGATTGATTCTTTGGGGAGAACAATATGTTGATTCTGGATATACAGCCTTAATAATATCTTCACTCCCTGTTTGGGTCTTGGTCATGGAATCTTTCTGGAACAAAAAACTACCTGGGCTGATACAAACATTATTAGTTCTTTTTGGTCTCGTTGGTGTTTTATTGTTGGTATATCCTAAATTATATGGAGATCAAAAAACAGACCTGGTTAGCACTATTGCTATATTAATAGGGACTGTAAGTTGGGGAGCAGGATCTTTATATCAAAAAAGATATCCACTACAGGGATCTTCTCTTACTAGTTCTGGTTATCAACAGCTTTTTGCTGGTATAGTACTTTTACTTATATCTTTCTTATCATCTGAGCCGCTCCCAAGACCTGTTAGTTCTGCTGTTTTTGCTTGGTTATATCTTGTGATCTTTGGGTCTATTATAGCCTTTACTGTATACGTGAAAGCTTTAAAGGAGCTTCCGGCAGGTGTTGTAATGACACATGCTTATGTTAACCCTATCGTTGCTGTAACCCTTGGCTATTTAATATTATCAGAACCTGTTATGCCTATGATGTTGTTGGGTGGATCTGTTGTATTAGCTTCGGTTTTTGCAATAATAGTAAGGAAAAAGTAAAAGATGCTGCTGCTTTGGTCTTTATGTTTATTGTTACGATCTGTCTCTGCTGATTTTACAGATCCTTATGATATCTCTGACGTTGATATTGATCCGTATTATGATGAACAAGATGCAAGAGATGAAGAGTTAGAAATATATAACGAGTATCAGCCTCCTAGAGCTGGTGCTTTTAAGAACACAGGATATGTTTTTTTCCCATTCTATAACAAAGTTGATGGAGATAGTTATGCGTTAGGTGTTGATGCTATGTACTATTTTAGACGTAGTAAAGAACCAGCATTAAGTAAACCCTCTTATTTAAGAGGTCTTATCTCTGCGGGCAACAATAGTTATGTGAACGCTAAAGTGGTCTTTAATAACTATTGGTCTAATGAATATAGTAATCTTTATTCCTCTTTAGACTTTGAAAGAAGACTGGCACATTATTATAAACCTTTTGAACAGGAACCTTTGTATATGGGAGAGTATAGAGCTTCTGACCCTGTTCTGAATGTTATGTATCGTCAACGATTCTCTTCATTATCATATATGGGTATAAAGATGGAATTTAGGAATTATAGTATGAACTTAAAAGTTCCACCTTCTGCTTTTATTTCTAACGATATTTACGGACTAGACGGTGGACATGTTCTTGGTCTTGGTTTTTTATGGAGCAGTCTGGAACCAGGGGGTCTTTTTTCTATTAAAAGAGGTTTCGATTTTGATCTACTTAGTATGATCTATTCAAAATATATGGGTAGTGAATACAGTCTTGGTGTTAATACAGTTGATCTTAGAGAGAAAATATTTATAACTAATTCTCATATAATATCTTTAAGGTTCTATGGAAGATTTATTATAGGCGAAGCTCCATATTTCATGTTGTCTAGTGTTGGAGATATATTTAGAGCCTATTCAAGGGATGTATATGTTGACAGGCACCTTATGAGTTTTAGTGGTGAATATAAAATGCTGTTATTGGAATTTATAATGCTTAGAGGGATTCTTGGAATAGCATATCACTCAAAATCGTTCTCTAAATTTAAATTAAACGAATATTTGCCTTGTTATGGTGGCGGAATAAGTTTTGTACTTAATAAAGAACTTGGAATAAATGCAGGATTTGAATATCTTGCTGGCAGAAACACTAAAGCAATATTATTTGGTATAGGGGAGGCTTATTAAAAATGAAAAAAAGACTGTTAGACGCAAGTTGGATAATGTTGATTTTAATAATAGGTTTTTTTATTTTTTCTAATAAGGGTAAGATTATCTTTGTAAACCTGACCGTACAGCATCCTTTAATAATGGGTTTTTTAAAATTTGCCGTACTTGCAACTATGGGAGAGCTACTTTCAAGAAGGCTCCTTGATAATGAATGGAGATTTAGAGGACTTAGATATTGTCAAAGAGCATTTGTTTGGGGACTTCTGGGAGTATTAATAACTTTTGTTTTTTCTATATATAGTGCAGGAGTAGAAGAGCTTGTTTCGAAAGGCCTTTTGTCTGAACGTATTCCCTTAGCTTTTTGGTGTTCTTTTTGGATGAATATACTTTTTGCATTTCCAATGATGATAATTCACAGAATAACAGATACGTTAATAGATAGAGGACTACTGTTCTCCAAATGGCCATTTATGGAAGTTTGGTATTCTATAGATTGGAAAAACATGTGGGGTTTTGTCGCCCCGTCTGTATTATGGTTCTGGATACCAGCACATACACTAACATTCTCTTTAAAACCTGAATACAGGATTATAATGGCAGCAGCTCTTTCTATTTGTTTAGGGGCTATACTCTCCTTTGCAAAAAAACGTTCTTCTGTTAGTATATAGAGCGTGTTAGTCTTATTATTATTCGTTTTTAATCTACTCATTCCATCATCATGGTCTGAAGAGACAATTTTGATAGATGATTTTAATTCATATAAAGACACTAAGGATTTTTTAGAAGTATGGAAGTCAAGAAGGGATGGTTATAAAAAGATACTGAATAATAATTCTTATTATTACTATCTTAGACCAGATCCTTTTATCCCAGAAAAAAAATGTTTGTGCTCTGCTTTAAGGGAATATCCAAAGGGCTATGTCCGTACAGATATACCTTCGGAAGACATAAAGATGGTCATTGGGCCAGAAGGAGAAGTGAAAGCTGTTACTATATATAAGGACTATTGGTTAAAAAAAATAAAAATAAATAATTGTCATAATCAGGGGAAAGAAGTGTTTTTGGAATGGGAGTGGATGGCATATAAATTGCCAGAGGGAGCCCTTGATGAAGTAGAAGGAATGGACGATCATGCCATGTCGTTATATGCAGTGCTTTATATTGGGTGGATGAGATTTAGAGTCATAAAATATATATGGAGTGCTACAGATAATACAGGGATGATACCTGTTGAAAAAACAACAGACAAAGACAAGCGAGTCTATATAGCAAGTAACAAAAAAACTCCTTTAGGGAAATGGATAAAGGTTAGTGTTAACTTGTCTAAGGCTATAAAGGATTTTATGCCAGACAGGTATGACGATGTCACTATAGCAGCCATCTCGTTGTTGGCAGACAGCGACGATGTTAAAAAGCCTACTCAGGCTTGCATAAGGAACATTAAACTAGTTGTGAGGCCATAATGAGAATAAATAAATTAATTTTTGTATTATTAATTTCTTGTTTGTTGTTGTCTTGCAAGGAAAAGAATGAGGCTAATAGTGAACTTAATCTATATATGAGATCAAAACAGTTTGGCGTAAATCCAGTTTCTGCCACTACCTTTTATCAGACAAGAATAGTTAGGCAGATCTTTGAAGGTTTATATGATTATGATTATTTAAAGGAACCATATCAAGTTGCGCCACTTCTTGCAGACGGTTTTCCAGAGGTAAGCAAGGATAAGTTAAGTTATTTAATAAAGATAAAGAAGGGAATAAAGTTCTCAGATGATCCATGCTTTATTGGTGGTAAAGGCAAACAAGTTACTGCAAGTGATGTTATTTATTCTTTGAAACATTTTGTAACATATCCACCTTATAACAGAGCTTATTTTGTGTATTACATAAAGGGTCTTATGGAGTATAGGACAAAAGCACAAGAGTTCTTCAAAAATGGCGGAGATCTCAACCATTTTATAGAAAACAACGACGTTGATGGGTTGGAACTAGTAGATGATCAAACCATCAGGATATCATTAAGACAAGTCTGCCCTTATTTTTTAGAAACACTTACTGCTCCAGGAGCCAGTATTATTTCTAAAGAAGCAGTTAGCTATTATGGCAAGGATATAGATTGGCATCCTGTAGGCACAGGTCCTTATATACTTTCGAGTTGGGGTGACGGAGAGAA
>JAKIZQ010000209.1 GCA_022707945.1 Bdellovibrionales bacterium | reverse complement strand
GTGTTGAAGTCGGTGCTACAGATAATAAAGAGCCGTTATATCTTCCCAAAGGTGTCTTCTCACCATTTATAGTGACTGTAATGGTGCCTAGTTTAGATGAAGACTTGCTCGCAAAGTTGCCTATCTCTGCAAAAATCTCTTTTGTAAGCTCTACGGCCTCTTTACTGCTGTATTTTAAGCCTTTAGTGGCAAGAACCGTTGCCAGTCCGGCTACTCCTATCCCTATCTTTCTGTTCCTGTCTTTCATTCCTTTTCGCTGATACTCTATAACGTAGTCTTGAACGTCTATTATATCGTTTAACATCCTTACTGTTGTATCAACAACACGTTCGCGTTCTTCTTTGTTCAGAGCCATGTATTTTGGAAGGTTTATTGATGCAAGAACGCAAAGTTCCAACCAGTCGTCGCCATGACTTAAAAGAGCTTCTGAACAAGGATTTGCCAGTATATTTATATCGTCCTCAAAGTAGTCTCTTTTTATAGTGTCCTCGAACATTACGCCTGGTTCACCATTGTCCCATATCCTTTGGCACATGAGGTCGAATATCTCTTTTGCGCTGAGGATCTTTGAGGTTTCTCCATTCGCATTATGTTTTTTGTACTTTAATTCATAGGTTCCATTATTCTCTACAGCGTGCATGAATTTATCATCTATGATTACAGTAAGGTTAAAGCCTTCTATTTGTCCGTCTTCTACCTTACAGTTTATATAATCAAAAATGTCTGGATGATTAACATGCAATAAGCCCATGGATGCGCTTTTTCTTGTTGCTTGTGTTATTTCTCTAAAAAAGCCATTATATGCTCTAAGAAAAGATACAGGTCCTCCAGTGACGCCAGTTCTTCCCCTAACAGGTTCATCTTTTGATCTTATATTAGAAAAATTAAAACCAGTTCCTATACCCGCTTTTGTTGCCATACTTGATATTCTAAGTGTGTCCAATATAGAAAAAGGAGTTTCATCCATGGTATCCTTAACTGGATAACTGGAGCATGCACTTGCATAAAAGTTCTTTGTTCCAGCAGTTAACAACGCCGGTGAATTAGGTAGTGCAAAATAGTTGTAACAAAGCCACTCAAGGTCTTCTCTTGGTGTATTTGCTCCCCTTGTTTGCATTTCATTTATAAATCTACTTACAACATCGTCCCAGCATTTCTCTCCTTTTTGAGAGAGCCTTTTAAAGTTGTAGTTAAGCTCTGGTTTAATTTCTTCGCTACCAGCGTCTACTTTTGGCCTTACTGTGTTTTTGGTCTCTTGTTTTTTTTCTTTTTGTCTTGAGGTTTGTTTAGGCTCGTCGAACTCTGTGAACAATTTTTGTTGCATCATAAGATTTTAATGCTCCCTCTTTGGTATTGGAAAACAGGCAAGGGATATTTTTGATTATTAAACACGAGGTGTCAATATTTTGTATCAATTTATTTGAAAATTGATTTTTAGTATTTTATTTATTGAAATACTGGTTCTTAGAGTGTAAAAGGTAAAGCTATGAAGATACTTAATTTTTTCATTTTAGGGTTGATTTTGACCTTGGGGGCTTGTTCCAAGGAAGCAAAAAAACAGGAGGTCCCCCAAATGAGTGAAAAGGAAATT
>JAKIZQ010000208.1 GCA_022707945.1 Bdellovibrionales bacterium | reverse complement strand
AAATAATATAAACAAGGAACTCAACGAACAAATATCAAAACTACCTACAGAAAAAATAAAGATAAAATTCGATCCAGACCTTGAAGAAGAAAAGTTGGAGTTAATAGCAAAAATATCATCTAGAGAAGATCTAGTTAGCGTGCAAAAAGAGATAAGTACTATTTTAGAGGAAAATGGAATTGACAAGATATTCAAAACCTACAACGGCAGTAAATAAGGGAAATTTTATCCGTCACTGTCCTTGTAGTCCACAAAGACTAAGATGTTCGTACTACACCATAAGCCCTGCAATTGGTTGTCCGTTTGATTGTTCATATTGTTTTCTTAATTTCTACCAAAAACAAAGACAAATAATAATATACAGTAATACAGACGAAATGTTCAAGGAACTAGATATTTTTCTTAAAGAAAAAAAAGGTACACCAATAAGAATGGGAACCGGAGAATTCATGGATTCTTTGGCTCTAAAAGAAATGGACGACATAAATATGCAATTTTACGAAGTGGTTAATAACAACAAAGAACTTATCTTTGAATTCAAGACAAAATCAGATCGCATAGATAGCTTCATGCAAAAAGAAGCTTTGAACAATATCGTACTCTCTTGGTCACTAAATCCAGCATCAATAATAGAAAAGCAGGAACACTTAACAGCACCACTAGAAAAAAGGATACAAGCCGCAAGCAAAGTAGCAAAACACGGCTACAGCGTAGCACTGCACCTTGATCCAATATTCATGGAAGACGATCTTTTAGATGAATATCTTGACCTAATAGACAAAGCATTAACGAGCATCCCAGCACAAAAGATCCGTTGGATAAGCATGGGTGGATTCAGATACACAGAAGAACTAAAACTTTCTATGTTAGAAAGGACCGGTATCGTAAGAAACCCTCTCTGTTCAGAGTTCATAAAATGTAGCGACGGTAAATATAGATATCCAAGATTTAGAAGAACAAAGTATTATGATGAATTAGGTAAAAGAATATCAAAATACGCCAAGATAAAAACATATATGTGCATGGAAGACAACACTATGTGGAACAGAACGTGTTTTGGAGATAAAAGGGTCTTATCACTCCTGCATACTTAACGACATGCCTTTTTCTATGGCTGTAGCTACAAGACCTGCACTTTTTTCTACTGATTTATTATTTGATAATCTTTTAACATCGTCGGGACTTGATATATAACCAACGAATATTGCAAGTCCGGGTATGTTCGGTGATACAGCAAGTGGTTTTAGAAATTTTCTTTCTAAAGAAGCCTTATAGGGAAGATCTAGCTCCTTTTTTATTTGTCTCGCTATTCGCTGTTCTATTAACATGGAATCTTCTGTCTTAGGCAGATATTTTCCCTCATAGTTCTGATAAAATGAATTTATCATATTTTCAAACTCGTCCCCACTCTGCTCAGAACTAAATGCAAGAACTTCCATTCCAGAGAGGCCCTTTATACCGCTGTAAGCAGTATTTATAGAAATACGTAAAAGTGGTCTGGTATCATTTGTATAATTTATACGCTTCTCTAAAGACATACTTTTATCGTCTGTTCGAGTAAGATAGACTCTAATACCCCTCATCCTTAATTCTCTGGCCAACATAAACGCA
>JAKIZQ010000207.1 GCA_022707945.1 Bdellovibrionales bacterium | reverse complement strand
AATACTATCCTTCCAATTTCCCAATACAACCGTATCATGTGGGCATTAACAGAAAGAGAGGTTCTTATTTGTATAGAACGAATTTTATTTTTAAGTGAAGATAGTATGCCTAAATAATTTTGACCTAATACACCAGTCATACACACACGTGCTGCAAAAGCAGGCCTAACAAGAAGGCTATTAAGCACTGATTAGAGAAGTCTAAATTTTAATTACTTTGTAGGGAATTTAAAGACGCGTTGGGGGAGTGTGCTGTTGGGAAATAGCACAACCCAAGCGGTTAGAAGGATTAGTTTCATGTCTAATATAAAAGATTGATTCTTAATATACCAAAGTTCAAGTTCTGCTTTGCGTGGAGCAATGTGTTGTCTATAGAAATCTTCTTTAGACATTTTACTTTGTTCCATTAAGGATTCTTCGTCTCTAAAAATTATAGAGCCTATACCTGTAAGCCCCGGCTTTATGTTAAGCAATTGTTCTTTTATGTCTTTAGGGTACATATCAAAATGTTTTTGAACCTGTGGTCTGGGGCCAACAACACTCATATCTCCAAATAAAATATTCAAGAGCTGAGGGGCTTCATTTAGTTTTGTTTTTCTTAAAAAACGCCCAACAGGCAAAACTCTTGGATCTGTTTTTGTAGTAATATATGCGCCTGGCATATTGGGGCTGTCCTTTAACATAGTTGCAAATTTTAGCAGGTCAAACATTATGCCATCTTTACCAACACGTTGTTGTTTATAAAAGATATATCCTTCTCCCGTAAACTTAAGAATAATAGCTATTGGAATACCTATTGGTAAAAACAGGATAACAGCTAGTAGCGAACTAAAAATATCAAAACACCTTTTCATATTTACTCACATTTTTTGATCAAGATTCTTGTTGGTCTCTTTATGATTGAATTCTGGTATCATGTAGTTGAATAGATCAACAAGTGATTCTTTTGACCAAGCTCCTTTCTTTTTCATCTTATTTATTGTTGAACTAAAATATTCCAGCTTTGATGCATCAAAAACAGCCTCGTTTTTTATAACACCAAGATTTTTAAACCTATCCATGTCCAGTGTTTCTTTGTCTGTATAGAATTCCTCAAAATCTTTTTCACCAGTAGTATCGCTATCAAAAAAATAACAAGGCCACTTTTTTTGCAGAACTGCTTTTTCTATACTAGATCTTGCTTCCTCTTCTGTTTTACACAACAAAGGTTCATAACCAAGAGCCTTTAAATACTTAACGGCTATTTCAGAAAAAGATATTAAATGTAATTTCTCACTAAGTTTTGGGAAAAAGATATCTCTGTTATCCCCCAGCAAGCACGACATTAAACAAAGCTCTCCAGATTCTTTTGGTGTAACAAAATATCTTTTAACATCTTGAGGAGCAGAGATAGGTTGTTTTTTTTGTATTCGCTGATTAAAGCCGTGAAGCAAACTTCCATCACTAAAAGCAACATTAGCAAATCTTGCCATAGAGATATTCATACTCAAACTTTGTTGCATCATGAACATTTCCATTATTCTTTTTGATGCACCCATCATATTAACAGGATTTGCTGCTTTATCTGTTGAAACACAAAAATATTTTTTTGCTTTCATACTACGAGCCTGCTTGGCTAAATTAACTG
>JAKIZQ010000206.1 GCA_022707945.1 Bdellovibrionales bacterium | reverse complement strand
TATATGAGGACACATGAGCTTAAGGTGGGTGACAAGGTTAAATATGTTGTTCACGATAACGGTAAAAATTGGAATATGACACTCTCCGTCGTTAAGGAAGAAAAGATATGGACAAGACTTGGAGATGTAAACTCTGTGCTAATACATCCAACAGTTGAAAGGAATGGAGAAAAGTTTACCAAGGGTAGTATGTATATCTGGGTTACTAATGATGAAAGAAAAATACCGATTAAGTTTGAAGCAGAGGTTAAAATAGGTTCGATGAAAGGATATATAAAGGATTATATTGTTCCTAAAAAGTAGGAGGTTTTTTACATGGACCAGTTCATGAAACTAGCCATAGAAGAGGCAAAAAAAGGACTTAAAGAGGGTGGCATACCAATAGGTTCTGTTCTTGTTAAAGACGGTAAAGTAATAGCTTCTGGACACAATAAGAGGGTGCAGGAAGATAACCCCATGGTCCATGCAGAAATAGATTGTCTTATGAAAGCTGGAAGGATTGGTTCTTATAAAGGGACTGTTCTTTATTCTACTCTCATGCCTTGTTATCTTTGTGCCGGTGCTGTGGTACAGTTTGGTATAAAAAAGGTTATCGCTGGTGAATCAAAAACTTTTGAAGGTGCTAGAAAATTTATGGAAGAACACGGCGTAGAAGTTGTAGATCTTGATCTGGATGAATGTAAGTCCATGATGGATGATTTTATAACTAAAAGACCAGAACTATGGAGGGAAGACATTGGCACTTTATAAGGAATTAACCTCGTTAATAGGTAGTACACCTTTATTAGAATTGAACATAGGAAGAGTAGGGTCTAATCGTGTTTTTGGGAAAATGGAAAACATGAATCCCCTTGCTAGCGTTAAAGATAGACTTGCGTTTGCAATGATAACAGACGCAGAAAAAAGAGGAGTTCTTAAGTCTGGTATGACGTTAGTCGAACCTACTAGCGGGAATACAGGCATAGCGCTTTCATATATCGGAGCTTTAAGAGGCTATAAGGTAAAGCTTGTAATGCCAGAGAGCATGAGTATTGAAAGAAGGAAAATAATGAGCGCTTTTGGCGCTGAGCTAATACTTACTCCAAAAGAAAAGGGAATGAGTGGTGCTGTAGAAGAGGCAAAAAAAATAATTAGCCAAGATGCTGGAGCAATAATGCTGGATCAGTTCTCTAATCCAGCTGGACCAAAATTTCACTACGATACTACAGGGCCAGAAATAGTTAGTGACCTTGGAAGAGTGCCGGATGTTTTTGTTGTTGGTGTTGGTACTGGTGCAACCATTAGCGGCGTTGGGAAAAAACTTAAAGAACTTAATCCAAAGGTAAAAATAATTGCAGTTGAGCCACAAACTTCTTGTGTACTTTCTGGCGGTAAGCCTGGTCCGCACAAGATACAGGGCATAGGTGCAGGTTTTATTCCAAAGGTTTTGGACCTAAGTGTTGTGGATGAAATATTAAAAGTTAGTGAAGATGATGCCATAAACACTGCTAAACGAATGATGACTACAGATGGTGTGTTTGCAGGTATTTCTGCCGGTGCTAATGTGTGGTCCGCCATTAATTTGGCTTCTAGACCAGATCATATAAATAGTTCAATAGTTACAATAGTTTGTGATACCGCAGAACGATATT
>JAKIZQ010000205.1 GCA_022707945.1 Bdellovibrionales bacterium | reverse complement strand
CATTACTATCTAAAAGCTCCATTATCCTTGAGGCTGTTACAGCATCTGGTTTTTCACTTAACTCTAAAAAATAAACGAAACGGTCAGAACCCTTAAAGATCATTTGCATAGTCTTTTAACTGCCTCTGAGTATTTTGAAAGTGTTTTTTGTACTATCTCAGCAGGCAACGACGGCGCTGGTGGACGCTTGTCCCAATCAAGAGTGCTTAAATAATCCCTTACATACTGCTTATCAAAACTTGGCTGAGATCTTCCTGGTTCATAACTATCTTTTGGCCAGAACCTAGAGGAATCTGGAGTAAAAAGCTCGTCGATAAGTATTAACTCACCATCTATTGTACCAAACTCAAACTTTGTATCTGCTATTATTATGCCAACTTTTTCTGCATAATCTGCGGCGAATTTATAAAGCTTAAGACTTACGTCTCTAACTTTTTCTGCCATATCCTTACCGATTATTTTTGTTGCTTCGTCGAACGAGATATTCTCGTCATGTTCTCCAACTGCCGCTTTTGTTGAAGGAGTAAAGATTGGTTCTTTTAGTTTTTGTGATTCTACCAATCCGGGTTCCAATTTTATACCACATATGGAACCTGTCTTTTGATACTCCTTTAGTCCAGAGCCTGTAATATAGCCTCTTACTATTGCCTCTATTTGCACCATCTTTGCCTTTTTAACTATTACAGACCTTTCTGGAAGATCATTATACTCTGTATCTATGTTCAAACCCTTTGGGTTCTCTTCTACTATGTGGTTCTTAATTATATGCTGTGTTGCTTTAAACCAGTGATTTGAAAGTTGTGTTAGTAATACTCCCTTGCCCTTGATAGGTGTTGGAAGTATACAGTCAAAAGCAGAAATTCTATCACTTGCAACTATCAAAAGTTCAGAGCTTGTAGTTGACTCGTAAATATCCCTTACCTTACCACTCTTAATAAATTTAAATTCTCTGCCAGCCACCCTCGTTTCTCCTTTTTTAGTTTTATTTAAAGAACTCTTTTATATATTTCATCTACATACTTAAAAACGTTCTTTTTATCAAAAATCTTTTTTAAACCATCTTCTCCAAGTAGTTTTGTTATCCTTGCGTCCTTTTTTATTACATCAATGAAATGTTCGTTGGTACCTTTTTGAATACCATCCCAAAGTTTCATGGAATTTTCTTGTACAAGTTTATAAGCTTCGTCCCTGACCATTCCTTTTTCCATTAACGCAACCAATACCAGGCTTGAATAAACTAAGCCTTTTGTAATATCAAGGTTCTTTTGAACATTGTCCTCGTTAACGACAAGTCTTGAAATTATGCCCGCTGTTCTTTTTAACATGTAAGCACACAATATGCTCGCATCTGGGCCTATCACTCTTTCTGTAGAGGAATGACTTATATCCCTTTCATGCCATAGAGCTATGTTTTCTAATGCTACACCAGCATAACTTCTTAAAAGTCTAGCACAGCCTGTAAGGTTCTCTGCAGATATCGGATTTCTTTTATGAGGCATGGCGCTAGAGCCTGTTTGCCCTTTCGTGAACTCTTCCATTACTTCCATTACTTCTGTTCTCTGAAGATGTCGTAGTTCAACAGCTATTCTTTCTATACATCCACCAGTAAGTGCCATTGCATTAAAGGCTTCTGCATA
>JAKIZQ010000204.1 GCA_022707945.1 Bdellovibrionales bacterium | reverse complement strand
TAGAGCCTGTAACTTATTCAACGTGGTTGCTTTTGTTATCACTTTCTCTACTGGTTCTAGTGGTAATGGAAATATTTAAATTAACTAGAAGAAAAAACGCATTTTAGATTAGGAGGAAAAATGAACATAACTTTAGAAATGTTACAAGAACTCTTTTTTTGGATGAGCATCATCAACTTTGGATTACTAATTTTCTATTCAATTGTCATAGTAATGTTCCAAGACCTTATCTACAAAGTACACAGCAAATACTTTAAAATGAAAAAAGAAAAAATGAGTTCAATATTATACAAAGTATTAGCTTTTTATAAAATAGCGACTATAGCTTTTAACCTAGTACCATATATTGCATTAAGGATAATATCGTAATCCTATATCAACTTTTTATAAATAACGTCTTTTTTATATTTATTTAGTTTTTTTAGGTCAAAACCTATCCCCAACCCATAACGTAAAGATATCTTTCTTTTTCCATCACCAAGATATGAACCACCACTTATATACTTGGGAGTATCAAGGTCTGTATCAAGATCTGTCAATACAACGTTGCTGTTGGCTGCAGCAAAATGTGCACACGCTGTTAATCCTATTGTGTCCTCTATCATTGCACCAACCATTATTTTTACATCATGTTCCTTACAAAGCTTTGCTATTTGCATAGACGGGTATATCCCTCCCGCCTTTTGTAGTTTAATATTAATTCCATGAGCTGCCTTTTTGGAGATCACCTTTTTTGCATCTTCAAAAGTGGCTACAGATTCATCTGCAAACACCATCATGCCTTTTAGATTATCTGTAACATATTTTAAACTCTTAAGATCATCCTTAGGACAAGGTTGTTCTACTAGTATTACATTTTTTAGTATCTTATTTATTGCTTCTAAGACCTTTACTGCTTTTTTAGGATCTTTATAGGCTTGATTAGCATCTAATATGAACTTCATGCCAGTAGGTGAAACTTCTTTTATTACCTTTACTCGCTTAAGGTCATCTTTGCCACTAAGTTTTATCTTTAGTATTTTAAGATCTGGGACCTGTTCATATATATTCATAGCACCTAGTTTTGTCGCTTTCATTGAATCTTGTAAAAATACAGTTACTGAGTTCAACGCACTAAAACTCTTTTTTGAATATAGCTTATATGTTGGCACTTTCTGTACCTTACCTAAAAGATCATGATATGCAGAATCAACCGCCGCTTGCAAAGTTTTACTCTTTATCTTTTTATCTAAAAATAAATGCAGTTTTTTAGGCCCATCTTTTTTTGGATTAAGAGGAATATTAGTTATTTTATTAGCCTCACTAATAAGTAACTTGGGAGTATCTCCTGTAATAGGTTTAAATGGATATGCGCCGCCTACCCCTTTAAGACCATTATAGGTCAAGATTACCAAATATGTTTCTCTGGCAAATTCTCCTAGTGATATCTTTAGCGGTTTTAGTTTAGGAAAATAAATGTGGAACAGATTCAGTGTTATCATATTTATATGGGAACATATCGAGCAATATTTCTCAAGAAAAATTATTTCACATAGTAGACTTTATATAGCAAGCTCATATAATCCTTACATATGGAGGCACTCATGAAAACAATTACCAAGACAATAATTCTGTTTACATTTTTTACTCTTACCTTGGGTAC
>JAKIZQ010000203.1 GCA_022707945.1 Bdellovibrionales bacterium | reverse complement strand
GGTTATATGTTTGGACAATATAAAAGATTAGCCAATAAATTTGAGGGCGTTCTAACAGGTAAAGGAACAAAATGGGGCGGAAGTTTGATACGTCCAGAAGCTACTGGTTACGGCGTAGTATACTTTACACAAGAAATGTTAAAGACCAAAGGCGAGAGCATGGAAGGTAAGACAGTTGCAATATCTGGTTTTGGTAACGTTGCTTGGGGTGCTGCTCAAAAAGCAACACAACTTGGAGCAAAAGTAGTTACTATATCTGGCCCAGACGGTTTCGTTTATGACGAAAAAGGCATGGACGAAGAAAAAATTGCTTACATGTTAGACATGAGAGCAAGTTGCAGAGATATGGTAAAGGATTACGCGGACAAATTCAGTGGCGTAAAATTCACAGCAGGTAAACGTCCTTGGAGCGTTAAATGTGATGTAGCACTACCTTGTGCAACACAAAATGAGTTGGACGAGAACGACGCAAAAGAACTTATCAAGAATGGCTGTAAGTACATAACAGAAGGTTCTAACCTTTCATCTACATTAGAAGCCATGAAAGTAATAAGGGACAGCGGTATACTCTACTCACCGGGTAAAGCTTCTAACGCTGGTGGAGTTGCTTGCAGTGGTCTAGAAATGACACAGAACAGCATCAGGATGTCTTGGAGCAGAGAAGAAGTAGATGCTAAACTTCAAGGTATAATGAAGAGCATCCACAATGAATGCTTGAACACATCTAAAGAATATGGCAGAAAGAGCGACTACGTATTTGGTGCTAACGTTGCTGGATTCAAGAAAGTTGCAGACTCTATGATAGCACAGGGTCTTGTATAATAAGGTATCAATATGTTAAATAATAAAAAACCCCGCTCGTTGATACGACGGGGTTTTTTATTGTCCGGAATAATCCATCTATTACCTATCATCCTACTGTTTTTTGTTTTTGCAGATAATAGAGTCACTAATGACAAAGAGGTGGATGCAACTATTGTAAGTATAAGTGGCGCAATAGGAGTAGATATTGGTGACGGCGATGGAACTGGAAAAAAAGAGCAAGCTACAAGCTCAAAAAAAGTTCAAAATTATTATGGTCTCCCTGATAATAGTAATACCAACTTATCAACAGGGAATGGTTTAAGTGGGAGTGGTGGAGGCACAGGAATAAACGCTCCAACTACCTACGCTGGAGAAATAGTAAAAAAGATATATGAATATAAATATTATCCACCACAGGCAAAAGCGTTAAAACTTAGTGGTGTTACTGAACTTGGATTTTCAATTAAACAAGATGGAAGTCTTAATGGCGAACCGAAAGTATTAAACACTAGTGGACATGAAATATTAGATAGAACTGCGATAAAGATAATAAAAAATTCAGCCCCCTTTCCTGCTTTCCCAGAAAGCATAAAAGAAAAGGAGCTGAATCTAAAAGTTAATATAGATTTTACTCTATAAGCTTACCATCTAACGAACAAAGAAGAGTAAGAGTATCCTTCCTTAACAGTTAACACTCTATCCTTCCATAAACCTCCAGCAAAAATTGGATCTGATGGATTTTTTATCAAAGGAGAAGCAACATATACTGTTGTCCCGTCTGTTTGGATAGTTGGTTTTGCAAAAACTCCAAGCATTTCTGTTATAACAGGAACTGAATACGGA
>JAKIZQ010000202.1 GCA_022707945.1 Bdellovibrionales bacterium | reverse complement strand
CCTTTACATAAGTTTATGTCTACTGCGTTGAGGATGTTTTTAATGTGCAGAAAGTCTAGTAATGATAAGCATCTGTGACCCAATAAACTATGAATGACCATTATAAGAAGGTTAACCTCATGACTCAACCCTTGGTATGGGACACCAAAAACTATATCCATACTTTTTGAATTTAAGATGCACTCATCGTCTAAAAATGTTACACCCATATAGCAGATATTTGTGTATATATCAACCTTAAGATCTTTACCCATCAGGGACGTTTCCGTTATTCCCTCTTGGGTACATTTCATTCCTTGCTCTTCGAAAGCTTTTATTGCGATCTCTCTCTCTGTGCTTGAAATAAAAAGATCGATATCTCGTGGTACGTGCGGGATTGTGTTGCATGCTTTAATTAACACATAATTAAATCCATAGGTCTGGGACAGTTCCTCGGTTAACGTAATTATCGCTCTGTATTCTTCTAATTTTGTATTTTCATTATCCCATCGAACTTTCTCGCTCTCCGGTAATATTAACCCTTTTTCAATGGATCTTAGGACACACAGGTAATATAACCCGTTCCTATATGCATAATCCAGAGTCGATTTCAAACAAGCTTGATCTCTTTTCAGCTGATCTATTAGTCCTCTGGAACTGTATTCAGAACCAATTACAGATAGCAGCGCTTTTAGCGGTTCATAGCGCTTCATACTAATCACCCCCCATTGCAGAACTTTTTCTCATAATGTCATCTTACTCCTTACTCAAAATTACCAATCTGTCGATTTTTTCTTTCAGGTAATTTATAATTTTTTGGTTAATTGTCTCAGCATCTTGAGCAGCATCAATCATGTAAAATCCTATTTCTTCGGAGAGATCTAGGTAATAATTTTGAACTCTATTATAATAATCGGATTTCACTTCTGCGTCCGAACTCTCCATGCGAGCATAACACTTATCTACTTCGGTTGTAAGCAGTATCGTTGCATCGCCTTTTGGTATTATCTTTAAGATCTTTCTGCTGTTATCCCCATAAATGTCGTATAAAAACTGATAAAAGTATCTATCACAAACACATATTCTATGTTTATCTGTTATCAGATGAATGTAAATGGCCGAGACTATAACATAAGGTAAACCCAGGAAGAAGTATCCTAATCCAATTAAATTGCGATTCCTATCTTCCTTCGTGGCTAATTGTCTTGCACTGGGAGGGGATACTCTTTTGGATGGGAATAAAATATTAGACAAGACAAACACCGGTCTCAGATACGTCACATCGTAGCCTTGATCCTTTAAGACCTCTACTAATTTTTTGGCTTGTGTCGTTTTTCCGGAACCGTCAATGCCCTCAATAATTACTATCGTTTACAGTCACCTCCTTATAAATTTCTTCCAACTGTTTTAGCACTATATCCCCTCGGAAGTTTTCTGATATTGTAGTAGAAGCGTTTTCACCTAGTCTTTTTGCTTTTTCTTTGCTCTCAAGCAGATTGATCGAGGATTCTGCGAGCGCTATTGCATCATTAGGTTCTATTAGTACGCCATTTGTCCCGGTTATAAGTATTTCAGGGATGCCTCCAACTTTAGTCGCAATTATTGTTTTCCCTATTGCCATGGCTTCTAGAAGTGATAAGGGATAATCCGCAACTCCTGTAATTTCGAGAAATGGTATCAGAAATA
>JAKIZQ010000201.1 GCA_022707945.1 Bdellovibrionales bacterium | reverse complement strand
TAGTCATTAACGGATATGGATTGCGATACTCGTCTTTGCTGTAAATGCCATTGTAATATTGCTCTAAAGCAGATCTTGCTGAATATATTTCAAATACTGTTGCTTGATATGCAAGCGCTCTGAACAGAGAAAATATAACCATTCCATTTTCCGATTCGCTGTACTCATTAGTAGGTAGAGTTTTACTAAGTTCTCTTATATAATTAGATATATCGGAAGTTGAATTTTTTATAAAGCCTATCCCTTCTGCCATATTAAGACGAGTTTCTAGTTTTATGGCACTATTCAAGATATATTTCTTAAAAGTATTTTCTATAAGAGTTCTATATTTAGGATCCCTTGGATTATAATCTGCAGAAAAGATTAAAGGTGTGTTGTTCTGTTGTTGATTTGGTAAAAAAGAAACTTTTGGTTCTGGATAATAATTTGCAATAACGCCAAGACTTATAGCCGCCCACGAGCCAGAATCACTATAAGAAACAGCTGCATAAAGCAACCTGTTTACGACCAACCTTATTTCTTGTTCTTTTGTTAATATATTGTTCGCAAAAATTACATCAAGAGTTCCAACTGCAGACATCTTGTCTGTTGTGTTGTTCTCTGATTGATCAACATCATAAATTACCATATCAACAACAGCCTTGACTGCTTGTTCAATATTTATATTTTCATCTTGTAGTTTTGTTTTACTTTGATTGAACTTTATCTGATTGTGGCCCTGTCTTATCTCTTTATCACTAGGAGTATTGGTTACACCAACCGTATATGTTGTTGTTGCAGTAGGTGTTACTGTCTTCTGTGCAGGACCACTACTCCAAATATATCCAGGATTACTTGACTGTGGTTTGCCGTTCTGCTGAGCATAAGCCAAACCATTAAAAAAGAATGTTAAAAGTAAAACAGCACTTAATATTTTTTTCATAAGCAAGGACACTCCTTTGGTTTCAACAAACTAGTTATAATTACTGCAATTATTATGCCTTATCTCATAAATCATATAACCAATTGAAATTATTGATTTTTGAATGTTCAATAGTGTCGTGGTTTTAATGATTATATAAAAAACAAACTTAACAGGTGTAAAAAAAACATACATATACTAATCTTTACTTATGGCATTAATATTAGCAGTACTACTTAACCTATCTCTTGCCCTAAATGCACAATACAGTATGCAAAGTGTTGTTCCTTATAACTATTCTGATTTTAGAACAATACAAACAGAACATTTTGACATCCATTATCCCAGAACATCAAAAGAAGATTTTTTCATATCTTCTAACATGGAAGAGATAGCAAAAAAAGTATCTGGCTATATGGAAGAAGCTTTTTCTGTACTTACAAAAGACCTTAATTCAAGTCCATACCTAAGAGTACAGGTAGTAATCGTGGACAACATAGACCAGCATAATGGTTTTGCAACACCGGTACCGCAGAATATGGTCTACATATATGCTGTACCTCCATTAAGCTATACTTCTATCGGGGAATATGACAACTGGCTAAGAGAAACTTGTATTCATGAAATGACCCACATAGTTAACCTTTCCACCACCAGAGGTTATAGCAAAATATTAAGAGGGGTTTTTGGTACCGTCGTAAGTATAAATGGGATGTCTCCACTTAACCTTATAGAAGCATACACCGTTTTTGAAGAAACAAATATGTCACAAAAAGGAAGAGGACGATCCACCTATCTTCATA
>JAKIZQ010000200.1 GCA_022707945.1 Bdellovibrionales bacterium | reverse complement strand
GCGGGGTTACACAATGCAGAACATATTGAACTATACGAACCGAGAGAGAAAGAATTTTATCGTTATGACCCAGAAACAGGTCTTTATAGGGAGATAAGCGAAGATATTATTAAGCAGGAAATATCACAAAGGTTGCTACAGGTTTCACGAGAACACTCATTAAGGGCTTTAGAGCAGAAAAGGACGAACTCGGCATTAAATCAAATTGTATCCCATCTTAAAGGCATAGAAGAAAAAAAGTATATATTTGTTGATAAGAAAAGGGTTATTCATCTTACCAATGGCGTTATTGAGTTTAAAAATAACAGCTCCGCTGATTTTGTCAGTTTTTCTCCTGATTTTTACTCAAGGAATAGTTCTCCGATAGCTTTTGATGAAAATGCGAAATGCGAAAGGTTTTTAAATGAGCTTCTGATACCAGCATTACAGGCAGACGATATATTGCTACTTCAAAAGTATATGGGCTTATGCCTTTTAGGGAATAACCTTATACAGCGGTTTTTAATCCTAGATGGTAAGGCTGGTAGAGGCAAGTCAACTCTCTCCCTTATTATTCAAAAACTCGTAGGGATGAATAATGTATCTGAATTAAGAACCAAACAGTTAAGTGAAAGGTTTGAGCTGTATAGGTTTAGAAAAAAGACCCTGCTTGTCGGTGTTGATGTGCCAGGCAAGTTTCTTTCTGAAAGGGGTGCTTATGTAATAAAGGGGCTTGTTGGCGGTGATTTACTTGATGCTGAACAAAAAGGCGGAAACGGGAATTTTCAGATAAAAGGGAACTATTGCATCGTAATAACGTCCAATTCAAGGCTACAGGTTAAATTAGATGGTGACTTGGGTGCATGGAAACGTCGTCTATTGATTATAGAGTTTAATGCCCCAGCTCCTAAAAAGAAAATACCAGACTTTGCTGACATCCTTTTAAGAGAAGAGGCAAGCGGGATACTGAACTGGGCATTAGAAGGATTGGCTTTATTGTTTCAAGATATTGATAGCTACGGGGACATATTACTGTCAGACAGACAACGGACAATTGTTGATAGTTTGTTAGCTGAAAGTGATAGCTTAAGATGTTTTTTAAACGAACATGTCGTTAGCACCTCTGATGGTGATTTGTCGGTCAACGAGATAGTAGAACGATATGCAGAATACTGTCCAACAAAGAGCTGGAACCCTAAACCAATCACAGTCATTCATAAAGAAGTTGAAGAACTAATGCTTGAGTTATTTCAAACAGCAAAATCACATTCAATAAAAAGGGATGGAAAAAGTGTCAGAGGGTTTAGGAAAGTCACTTTTAAGGAATGATTTATGGCTTTAGATATTACGAAACTTGAGAACGTAAAGCACGAGCAAAGCACGACGATAGCCCGATGTCCTGCCTGTGCTGAAATTGGACAAGACAAGAAAGGAGAACATTTGTTTATAGATGAAGAAGGTCGGTTTAGTTGCGTAGTTTATCCTAATGAAGCAGGTAAAGAACATAGGAAAAGGATTTTTGCACTGGTAGGTATTCAAACGATGGAGAGATATATAACGGTTAAGAGCAACGATAAGAAAGATGCTGGCATTATTATTTCGGATATTTTGGGACGGCTGGGACGCCAAAAAAATAGTTCGCTTGAAAAAACAGAAACTGTTGATGATGTGATTACCGATTTTAAATCCGAATTAAAAACAACCGTCCCAAGTGTCCCAGATAAAGATATAGG
>JAKIZQ010000001.1:3119-39094 GCA_022707945.1 Bdellovibrionales bacterium | reverse complement strand
ACACTCAGGAGCAAATCCCTCTACGTGTTCAGCTTCTTTTTTTAAAAAACTCTCTGGAATAAACAAAGGAAAATATGCGTTAACATGGCCCGTTTCTTTGAACATCCTGTCCAAACCACGTTGTATGCCTTCCCATATTGCATAACCGTTCGGTCTTATTACCATACAGCCTTTTACTGGCGAGTAATCTGCCAATTTTGCCTGAGTTACTACGTCAACATACCATTGTGCAAAATCTTGTTGTCTTGTCGTTATCCTTTCTGCCATTATTTTCCTCCACCAGATATTTTATCATTTATATATTTTCTTATCTCTTCATAAGAGCAAGCAGTTCCTTAACTAATAGTTCTTCCGGAACTTTTTTCACAATTTCACCTTTTGCAAAAAGCAACCCTTCTTTAATCCCTCCAGCAATGCCAAAATCAGCCTCTTTAGCTTCTCCGGGTCCATTAACGACACAACCCATAACAGCTATTTTAATAGGCACTTCAACATTAGAAAACTCCATTTCAAGACGTTCTGCTATGTTCATTACATCTATTTCTGTTCTCGTACAGGTGGGGCATGATATTACCTGAACCCCAGTCCTAAGTTTTAAACTCTTCAAAAGTTCTCTACCAGCTATGACCTCATTAACAGGGTCGCTGGATAAAGAAATTCTTATAGTATCACCTATACCTTGCTCAAGTAGTTTAGAAAGACCAAGTGTTGAACGTATCAAACCACTTATTAAAGTCCCTGCTTCTGTAAGTCCTAAATGTAAAGGGGCTGTAGTTTTTTCTGCTACCAGTAGATTTGCCTTTACCATTTCCTCTATGTTTGAAGATTTAATTGAAAGTTTAAAATTATAAAAGCCACAATCCTCAAAGAACTTTGCCCAATTAAGAGCAGACTCAGCCAAAGCTTCTGGACAAGGATGTCCATATTTCTTAAGTAGTTCTTTTTCCAAAGAACCAGAATTAACACCTATTCTTATACAAACTTTACTGTTCTTTGCTGTTTGGATTATTTTTTCGACTGTATCAACACTACCAATATTGCCCGGATTTATCCTAATACCATCTGCACCACGTTTTATGCACTCTATTGCAAGATCGGCATTAAAATGTATGTCTGCAACTAACGGAACTTTTGTTTGCTCCTGTATCTTAATAAAAGGATCTATGCATTTTTCATCCTTAACGCCTATTCTTATTATCTCACAGCCAGCAAGAGCAAGTTGTTCCACCTGTGTCCATGTCTCAAGGAATTTTGAAGTATCAGTATTGGTCATGGACTGCACCCTTATTGGATTGTTTCCTCCAAGTTTTAGTCCACCCAAATTAATTTCACGCGTTCGTGCTTTTTGCATATTTCTTCAATTATTACGGCAAAAGTCTTTTGGCAATGTCTAGTTTAGCAATTATAATAACATTCAAGGGAGTTATTATGGCAATACAAAAAGAGCATTGGGGTTCTAGACTTGGACTAATACTTGCTATGGCTGGTAACGCCGTAGGGCTTGGAAATTTTTTACGTTTTCCAGCACAAGCGGTGCAAAACGGTGGTGGAGCATTCATTATTCCATACATAGTTTCTTTTGTGTTGATGGGCATTCCTCTGCTTTGGATAGAATGGTCAATGGGGCGTTTTGGTGGACAATTTGGCCACCACTCAGCACCTGGAATGTTAAAAGAACTTGGAAAACAAAGATGGCTAAAATACTTTGGTATATTCGGTATATTTACCAATCTTGCAATAATGTCGTACTATGCATACATAGAATCATGGACGCTGGGATACGTCTGGCATTCAATAAGTGGGACTTTCTCTGGCATGGACATGCATCAGGTCTCTTCATATTTTGATAGTTACCTTGGCACAGGAACAGGCACTATAATTAACTTTTCTGAACAAGCCATCTTATTTTTTCTAATAACCTTGGCACTAAATATTTGGGTACTCTCTAGGGGCGTAAACAAAGGAATAGAAATGGCTGCCAAGATAGGTATGCCTCTTCTTTTCATTTTTGCCATACTTTTAACCGTTAGGGCCTTGACTTTAGATGCTGGAGAAAATGGAGCAATAAATAATGCTTCTGTTGGGCTTAACTTTCTTTGGTATCCAAATTTTGATTCTCTATATAATCCAAAGGTATGGCTCGCCGCTGCGGGGCAGGTATTCTTTACCCTTTCAGTTGGAATGGGTTGTATACAATGCTATGCCGCATATCTAAAAAAGAATGATGATATAGCGTTAAACTCACTCGCTGCTGGCTTTACAAATGAGTTCGTAGAGATAGTTCTTGGAGCATCAATAATAGTTCCTATCGCTGTGTCTTACCTTGGGCTTGACTGGATACAGGCTAATGTTGGTTTTGAAATGGGATTTAGGACCATGCCAACACTGTTCCAGAACTGGGGACCAATACTTGCGACCATAGCCGGACTTTCTTGGTTCGGATTATTATTCTTTGCTGGAGTAACAAGTTCCTTGGCCATGGGACAACCTGTAATGGCTTTTATGGAAGATAGTTTTAAGATAAAAAGAGGAGCTTCTTCATTGATACTTGGAGTACTAGTCCTCTTACTTTCTGCACCTGCAGTACTTTTTTATGAGGCTGGAGCTTTTGGCGAATACGACTATTGGGCTGGTACTTTTTCTTTAGTGGTGTTTGCTTTAGGTGAGACGATAATATTTGTATGGATATTTGGATCCAACAAAGCATGGAAAGAAATAAACAGAGGTGCCGACGTAAAAATACCAGTCTTTTTTAAGTTCGTAATAAAATATATAACACCAGTATTCCTTATCGCAGTCTTTGTTGGTTCTACCATTAAACCTTTGGGTGGTGAATGGGGTAATGCATTTTATTCTCTAGTAACTGGCGAAGGATGGCCTTTTGCCCCAGACAGTTTGATAGGAATGATCTTTAACACAGGTGTAAGTGATAAACGTTGGTTCATTGATGGTCTTCCAACAACGATCTTTATAAAAGATGCGACAAGACTACTCCTGTTAGCTGTATTTATGGGTGTTGGTGTAGCCATACATATTGCATTCAAGAAAAAAACAAGGAGGAAAAGAACAAGATGAGCACCCCTGCCTTAATATTAATGCTTTCTGTATGGTTCGTAGTGACATTTTTCGTCGTAAGATTTTTTATAAAGATACTAAAGAAAAAATAAACTAACTGTGCTATATGGGCATGAGTATGGATGTCCAAAAGATATTCTTTGCACTTAAGAACCCTTTAGACTGTTTGTTTTACACAAAAGAGTTGATCTCTGCCAACAACACAAACGGTAACACCACCGTAATATTACCAAAACACATAGACCCCTCAAAACTAGAGGAATTACTGCTTCGTGACAGGGACTTTATAGACGGCGTTAACATATATGGCATATCCTCTTTCCCTCAAAGCATCTTGCGAGCAAAAGCAAAACTTGGATTAAAACAGAGGGTAGATCAAATAAAACTATCAGAGCATTTTCACAATCTTTTTCCAAGGAACCTTTGCAGACCACTATTAAACACCGTTCTCGAATTAAAGAATGCAAATTTTGAAGATTCATACATAGAACTTTTGAATAAAAGAAAAGACAGAGAAGGACAAATACTGGTAGAAGTTTTTAGAGAATATCAAAAATTTCTTCAAGATAATGATGTATGGGATACCGCAGACTACAAAAAAGCATTTATAGATGAAGCATTAGATCTAAACTCTAAGTTAATAGATCCAAGCGGAACATATATATTTGCTGGTTTTAACGAATTTACCTCTTATGACCTTGAGATAATTGGAGCTATATCAAAAAAAGCACTTAACACTTTTGTTGTAAGTCCAGAAATATTTAACACCGATACAGATTATAGCAAAATATTAAAAGAAGAATTTTTGTCTTTATATTTTACAATATCAGAAATCAAAGACACTAGAATAACAAAACCATTAATATATGAGTTTCAGAACATGAATGACGAATTATATTATGCAGCCACGCAATTTGGTAAAGACGGAGGAGCAATCTATGCAACGAATGATGTAGACATGTATTACTCCCTTTTACGATATCACTTTGGAGAAGACAAAGTCTCTATAAGTTCTGCTATAAGATTGGACAGAACCAGTTCTCTTAACATCCTTTGCACGCTTATAAGCCTTAATTTGAATGAATGGACTTACGAGGATGTAACAAAAATACTTAACTTTAAGCATTTTTGGAAAGACAATAATACCGTCTTAAAATTCATCAATAAGGCAAAACAAGGATTAACACTACCAAGAGGTCATAAGGCTTGGTTATCACTTGCTGGAGAAAAGGAATTTTTAGAAATAAAAAGTTTTTTTGATAGTGTTGTAAATACTGTACCGCTAAAGGCTTACCCAAGTGATTTTAATAAAGCACTTAAAACATTCACGAATAAATTAAACATTCAAAAATCCCTTGAGATAAAGAGCATAATTAACCTTATAGAAAGGGTAACGGAAAGTTTGGACGATAAAATAATCAACGCCAATTCTTATGTAAGGAAAATATATAATCATGCAGAAGAGAATTATGTAGAAAAAGGTCCAATAAACTTTAAACCTTTATATGTGACTTTAGCCTCTCTTTGCTCTGCCAACACAGCAAAAAAGACTTGGTTCGTTGGATTAAATCAAGAAGCGATAGCAGAAATGAAACAAGAGGATGTCGTAATGAACGATAATTTTATCCTCGCATATAGAAGTGAAGGTTTCATATATCCAAGTTCCAAAGAAACAGCCATCTTATCAGAAAAGATAATCCAAGATGCGTGTAAACACGAAAACTGTTCCTTCATATCTAGCATAGGTCCAGTAGCTGATATTTTAAAAGACCTCCATGTAATAAAGGAGACAAAAACAGCTCCAAAAATATTAGAAACTGCTATTACAGAACTCACCCCAGAAGAGATAAAAATACCACATAAATATGATTTTTTAAGTGCTTCCCTTATAGAAACATATATGAAATGCCCCTATATTTGTTTTGCAGAAAGACTTTTAAAAACACAACAACAGAACAGTATAGAATTTGGACTTACTCCAATAGATGCAGGGAGACTGCTTCATACAGCATTAGAAATACTATTGCCTAAAAAGCTAGATAACAAAAATATAGACGTAGAACAAGAAATGACACAGATCTTTAATACCAATGACTTAAAAGGACTAAGTCAACATCCACTAAAAAATATATTTATAAAATATTACACCAATATAATAAAAAAGATATTAGATGCTGAATTCAAATATATGAAAGAAAGAAAACTTGAAATTTTCAAGAACACTGAACTAAAATTTAAAGTAAGCTTGGATATAACTAATGGTATGCCATTACATGGGACTGTTGATAGAATAGATATAGATAAGAAGAACAACAAACTCTATATTGCAGACTATAAAACATCAAGTATCCCTAGTAAAACAGAGATAAATACCGGCAAAGACATTCAACTTGCTGTTTATATAATGGCAATAGCCAATGAATACCCAAATTACGACGGATATAATGCATACTATATAAGCATAAAAAACCATGAACATTCTGAATTAGAGACAGACTCGTTAGAAGAAGTCCAAAAACTTTTTTCTATACATGGCATCGATGCCATTAAAGGTTTACTCAACGGTTCATACTCACCACAACCAATGGATGTTGAAGATTGTGAAAAGTGTAGTTATAGGAGGTGCTGTGGAACAGTTTAAACCAAAATTGAAACTGATCAGCGCTTCTGCCGGCACAGGAAAGACTTATACTCTCATTCAAAATATAAACAATGTACTCAAGGATACCCCTGTAGAAAAAGTAGTAGCAATAACTTTTACAAGGGCGGCAACACGAGACATAAAGAACAAGGTAAAAGACCTCGGAGACATAAATGTAAACACAATACATGGTTTTTTTGCCAGCATACTAAGGGAACAATCAATATATTTCAAACAAAGTGCTAACTTCAAAATATTAGAGGAATTCGACGAATCAAAATTATTCAAAGATACTGCTGTAAAAATAATGTTAAAAAAACTTGGATCTATTGAGCATGAAAACTTTTTTGCAGAATATGAATTTAACAACATAATAGAAATGTTATTAAAGATGGAAAAAAACTATTCAAGAATACAAAACAAGATATCTATAGATGAAAAAGAATTACTAAAACAAGAAAAACAGGCTCAATATAACAAACTAAAAGAACTAATGCCTGATAACTTTGAGCAAGAAGTCATATATCCTATCAAAAATTTTAAAGGCAAAGACCAAGACAGTTTGGAACAACTCAGGATACAAGTACTGGAGGTAGTAAAAGCACTTAGACCAGTCACTACTACAAATTCTTTCTACGACAATATAGAATTGTTTAAGAGTTTAATTGAATATGACAACAGAGTAAAGGGCAGTAAAAAAAATTGGGATTCAGAAGAAGAACAGTTACAGGTAAAGACTGGACTCAAAAGACTCAACGAAATAAGAAATAAAATCCTTGATTATAGACTTGGAGAGAATTGGACCTCAGAACAAGCATCAAAGTTCAGAAAATTATTTTTTGAACTGTTCTTAGAAACTCACAAAGCTAATGAACAACGAAAATCAGAACTGGATGTCCTTAGTTATAACGATATAGAAATAAAAACACATGAACTAATAAACAAGAACCCCAAAGTAGCCAAGTATTATCAAGATAAATACGACTACATCTTTGTAGATGAATTCCAGGATACTAACACAACACAACGTGACGTTCTTTTCTGTATAGCAAAGAATGTTTTTGTGGTTGGCGACCCAAAACAATCCATATACAGATTCAGAAATGCAGATGTACGGGTTTTTATAGACACACAAAATAAATGCAACGAGCATGAATTAGAAGAACTAAGTACTAACAGAAGGTGTCTGGCCAATATAGTCGAGGCTGTAAATACAGCTTTTCCGTTGATATTTGGACACAGCCATAGCAAAACAAAAAGAAAGGATTTTGAGGCAAATTATTTAAAATTTCATCCTGAAAAAGATAAAATTGGCGGAATAGTAAAAATAATAAATGCAAGCTCTGGGACAAAACACCACAACTCTTTCGACCATGAGCTAGAAGCAAAAATCTGTTTAGAACTTATCAATAAAGCAAGAAAAGAAGGAAGATCTTACGGTGATATAGCATTATTGTTCCGTGCTTCAAAACACATGTCTGAGTTCGAAAAACTGTTCCGTGATAAAGGCATTCCCTTTGTAGTCTATGGAGGAGAGAGCAGAAACGATCTTTTGAGTAGTTTTAGCAGCCTTTTTAATATTATTTTAGACCCAAACGATGATCTTAGTATGCTTGAAGTGCTTAAACTGCCAACATTCTATACCAGTGAGCAAGATATCTATTCCATAAAAAAAGAATCTCTATCTATTTGGCAATCTCTAGAACAATCGTTAGATGAGCATCCTATAAAGAGTTTTCTTCATGGCATATTAGCAAAAAAAGACGAAGGAAGTTTTACGGAATTCGTTACAGAAGTACTAAGAAGATCACAATTTATACAAGGTTCAGCGTTAATGTTCTCAGGCCAGGATGCAGGAGCAGAAGAAGCAATATTAAGAGCCGCTATGCACGTAGAATCTGAGGGAGAAGGAATAGAATATTTTTTGAATTTTCTATATAAAATGAAACTGCAAGAAATAGGAACAAAAACAGATGCCGTAAAGTTAATGACAGTCCATGCATCAAAAGGGCTGGAATTTAAACTAGTATTAATGCCCTGTTTAGATAATATTCCTCTTACAGCAAGAGACTCTATAGTAATATCTGACGACGGTGATATTGCAGTTAAACTTGGAGATGATGAAAGTAATACAAAATTAAGTACCGTGCTATATAAAGATATAAAGGACTATGAAGAAGAAGCAGATCTTGCAGAATCAAAAAGGCTTCTTTATGTTGCAATGACCAGAGCAAAAGATGAGTTATATTTAATAAGTGACTTCAATAAAGGCAACAAGGGTGTGGCTGGAAAGCGTTGGGTTGATTGGATAGCTGAGATCTTTAAAGATAAAATAGAAGAATATCAAGTTCAGGAATCAGCCAACAACACCTCTCCAAAAAGAAAGATATTAAGAACAATAAAGGATCCAACACTAAACAAAAAATTAGATAAAGGCTACCAAGAACAATTTATACAAAGATACTCTGTCTCTTTTATAAGAGATAGCCTTATACAATACGATAAGAAAAGATCCTCCGAAATTGTTGGTATAGGGACCATAATACATAGTTTACTAGAGAACTTTGACAAAAAAGACGAGCTTCAAAAAATATATGATTCAATACGAGTGGACGCAAAAGAAAGTATCTCTTCCGTAATAGAAGCTTTTGTGAGTTCAGATCTTGGGCAAAGAATCTTTTCTGCAAAAAAATATCTTTGTGAGCACAGCTTCATAGTAAAAGACCAGAACAAGATATTATCTGGCAGAATAGACAGGATAAACCTCTATGAAGATAGTGTATGGGTGCTTGATTACAAGACCGCTGTTGAAGAAAAAGAACTTCCTGCATATCAAGCCCAAATAGCTTGTTACGTTAAGTTTGCAGAAAAAGCATTCCCTAACAAAAAGGTCTTTGCAAGCATAGTGGACGTAACCGCTTGCAAAGAGTATAAGGTATAGAGTACAAGGAGTATTTATGTGGACTATAGTAGGTATAGTTTTTGGTATAGCTCTTGGAGCCTTGGCCGTTTATATGATTTATCAGGAAAGAGTTAAATCACTAAAAGACAAGCTTAATTATGTTGAAGATAATTTAAAAGACACTTTTAAGGCTTTATCATCTGATGCATTAAAGTCCAACAATGAAACTTTTTCTGTAATAGTTAATCCACTAAAAGAGACCCTAGATAAGCTAGACAACAAGATACATGAAATAGAAAAAGAAAGAAGAGGAACGCAAGACGTACTTAAAAGTGAAATATCAAGATTGTTCGCACTCAGCGATGGTCTCAAAAAAGAGACAGGCAACCTTGTAACAGCTTTAAGAAAACCTCACGTTCGTGGACGTTGGGGAGAAATACAGCTTAAAAGGGTCGTAGAGCTAGCAGGAATGCAGGAATACTGTGATTTTGAACTACAACAAACTGTTACTAATGAAAAAGAAGCAAAACTACGCCCTGATATGATAATCAAACTGCCATCTGGAAGACAAATAGTTGTAGATTCAAAAGTCCCTCTTGATTCATATTTAGATGCTGTATCAGAAAGTGATCCAGTTGCCCAAGAGGCAAAACTAAAACACCACTCTGCACAGGTTAAGGCAAGAATAGATGAGTTAAGAAAAAAAGAATATTGGAACCAATTCGACCACACACCTGACTTTGTTGTTCTCTTTCTTCCCGGTGAAAACCTTTTTAGTTCTGCGCTTGATTACGAGCCTGGTTTAATAGAGCTTGGCGTAGAGAATAAAGTTCTAATAGCAACACCCACCACACTTATTGCATTATTAAAAGCTGTTGCATATGGATGGAAACAGCAGACCATAGAAGAAAATGCAAACAAAATAGCTCAGCTTGGCAGCGAATTATTTGAAAGGTTATCCACCATGACAGAACATTTTAATGGGCTGGGTAAAGAACTTAATTCTGCAGTTAAAAAATATAACGATACTCTATCTTCTATGGAATCAAGAGTACTTATATCTGCAAGAAAGTTCAAGGAACTTGGTGTTGGTAGCGCAAAAGATAAAGAACTGCCAGACCTTGATACCGTCAACGAAATAGCAAAAGACCCAAGATAAGAATAATGATTAAAAGGTGCTTATCATGAAAAAAATAATTTTATTATCATTATCAGTTGTTACTTTTTCTATAAACTCACAAGAATATTTTTATAAACTTTCTGATTTTGTAGAGAACTGTGGATGTAAACTAACAAATGGATATAAGCCAAAATGCACAGGGTCTAATATTAAAGAATTAAAAGCAAAAAATTTAAAAGATGCACTACTAGAATTCGAAAAAGAAATATGTATAGATGGACGCAGAATGTTCTTAGAAGATTGCTATTGCACTAAACCAAAAGACAACAGAAAGATTGAAAATAAAGATATGCACAAATGCAGAATGAAAAAAGCTATCTTAATAGAAAAAGCTACTAACAATGACACTGGCATTGTCATAAAGGAATGTTTACGTTAGCTGTTCACTCTCATTTGTCAAGTATTTAATCCATATTGACAGCGTCGTTATTATAATGTAGAATAAAGTTCTCTTAAATTGTAAAAGCATCAAAAGTTCACAACTCGTCTGGTTCTCGATAGAGAAAAAAGAAGGGGAGGTGGATTATGTCATTTTTAATTTCTTACATTTCAAATCACAAGGCTTTTCAAAAACTCATCAACGGACTTTTGAACGCAAGGTAGAAAGCCCTATCTTTTGCTCTTACTTTCTAAATGTTGGGCAAGGTCGTTAAAGGCGCGAGCAAGGTTCTTGAACTCGTCGCCTTTACGAAGGCGTACTCTTACAGAAAAATTATCTCCACTAAGGTCTTCAAGTTTTTTTCTAATTACCATCACAGGACCAGCCATTCTGTGTGTAACAAGTATCCCTATAAAGAACAAAAGACTCATTACTAACAGAGTTAGTAATGAAATATACAGCAAAATATTCTTCTGCTCTTTTGTAACAAACTGCATGGCAGTTGGGTTATGCTGATAATCAGGCATAAAAAGACTAAAGTATTCACCCAAAAAGTAGAATATGTGTGAAGCAAAAAGAACTGCCACCAAGCCACCACATAGGCTTAAAAAAAGCGCATACTTTATTTGAAAAGGCCTATCTATAAGGAAATAAGATCGTTTTATTCTCTTCATTAAAGGTAATTCTAATATATTAAAAACCATGATACAAGCGCTTTTACTGGCTTTACACCACCATTTATTTGACAGCCAAACTTTAAATTAACCTGACAGCATTCCCAGCTTGTCATAGCATTAGAATATAGAGCCATGGGCTAAGGAGTTGCCATGAAAAAGCAGAGCGGAAAAAGGGTTAAAAATCTTGTAGATACCCTATATAACGTCATTACAGAGCTTTCCGTTAAAAATCATGAACAATTTCATGATCTTGTGAAAGTAGTTCTTAAGGCACTCCGCGAAAAAGATCAATATACACAAGAACATTCAATAAGGGTCGTAGAATATGCAATTAAAATAGGTGAACAGCTAGGACTTGATAAAGAACAGCTTAGAGAACTTGAACTTGCTGCAGTTTTACATGACATAGGCAAGATTGGCATTCCAGACCGCATACTTAAGAAACCGGGACGTCTTACAAAAGAAGAATATGCCATAATGCAAGAGCACTCCACTAGAGGCGAAGATATGCTAAAGGGCATAGAGAACCTAGACGTATATAAAAAATATGTTCGAACACACCATGAACGTTTTGATGGTTTTGGTTATCCAGACGGACTCAAAGAAGAGAACATCCCTCTAATATCAAGAATAATATTCGTGGCAGATACTTTTGATGCCATGACCAGTGATAGACCATACAGAAAAGGAATGCCAATAGATGTTGCTGTTGACGAAATAATAAGATGTAGCGGAACGCAGTTCGATCCTAAAGTCGTTAATGCGTTCATTAAAATAATCAAAAAAGAAGAACAAGAAAAACAAAAACGCTCAGCCTAACTTGTTATTCAATAATACTTTTTTATGACTAGATCTCCGTTTTCGACCATTCTAAGTCCCATTTTGCTAAAATTGCTAGCTCGCCGCTGTCTCCCCGTGCGTCGCATCGGTCTCGTACGCAATTTTTACGCAAAATCTGACAAGAATGGTTTCCCGAAAACTCCGAGATAGTCATAAAAAAGCATTATTGAATGCCTCGTTATAAACAAAGCTATCGACTTGAATGCAAAAAAAACTAGACCAAGCTACAGTCAAGATCGATAACGAGGCGGACTCGCAGAAGACGACGCAAACGTACTTATACAGTACGTTGAGGAGGCTTCAAGAGTCCAACGATGTTAGCGACTTGAATGTAGCTTGGTCTTAGAAAGGAGATTCGGTGTGTTCTTTTCCGTCATAACTCAACAGTTTATTCTCACCCTGGACGATAGTTTTTATATTTACAGTACGTCTCCATATCTTAAAAACATTCTCTAATGTACGATGGGCTTCAGAAACCTTGAGATCAAATCCTTCGTGTCTGTGTGCTAGCAACAACTCTCCTCTGTTTTTAAAATTACCATCGTTAACAGAGATGAATGGTTGACCAAAATTAGTAAGCTGGAACAATAGTTTGTCTTTAACTTTTTTGAATTCACGACTAGCTATTTCCCACTGGCCAGTTTTCTTATTAGCATCAAAAACGAAAAGTTTGAATTTTTGTGCGAACTCTGGGGTAAGGAAGGTGTCTATGAAAGTTACATCATTATAAAGTCGTCTTACTTCAAATATTTTCTGCCTACCAAAACCAAGTTTCTTATCCCAATTCTTCTTTTCTTTAAAATCATTACATTCTTCCCACTCTTTACCGAACATGCCTTTATCCCATCGCTCCTCTATATCTCTGAAAAGTTCCAAACCAAGTTTATAAGGATTAAGAGTGCCCGGCCTCATATGAACAGTACCACTATGATGATCTGCAAAATCAACTATCTCAGAATCCATTAATGCTTTTTCTGTCATTATCCTTGAGTGCCAATAACTAGCCCAACCTTCATTCATTATCTTTGTCTGTCCCTGAGGAGAAAAATAATAAGATTCTTCTCTGATTATAGAGAGCACATCCCTTTGCCAGTTTTTTAACGGAGCGTATTCCTGAAGGAACAAGAGAACGTCTTTTTCGTCTTCTGAAGGAAACTTCTTACTTTTTTCTTTCTGTTTTAGGAGTTTATTCAACTGTTGTTTTATAAAAGAATCAGGATTTATGAATTTATCCATGTAATTTTTGCTTTTAAGTTTAGGCACTCTTAGTGGAGGGTTCTCTGTGTCTATATCATCCTCGTCTATCTCTTGTTCTATTGGTTTATAAAGACGCTCCGCACGATTATAGTGATAATCTATTAGGTTCTCTATAGAAAGACAGGCATCAATAAAATCCTCAACAACACTAACACCATGTTTGTCCATATAACGACGGATCCTTGTTGCATGGTTTGCCATTTCGTCCATCATCTTTCTGTTAGTTCCATCAAAATACATGTTACATTTAAAAAAATCACAATGCGCATAAACGTGAGCCATTACAAGTTTCTGATCTATAAGTTTGTTGGCCCTTAGAAGATAGGCGTAACAAGGGTCATTATTTATGACCATCTCGTAGATCTTATGAAGTCCATACTGATAACTTTTTGAGAGCCTGTCATATTCCATGCCAAAACGCCAGTGAGGATATCTTGTTGGAAATCCACCAAGTGAAGCTATTTCGTTCACCTGTTTATAGTCTATCATCTCAAATATAACTTCAAAAAAATCCAACCCATAGCTAAGGGCATACTTCTTTACCTGTTCATTTATCCTTTGTAGTTGAGGAGTGAGTTCTGTTCCAACCATCATGTTCATTTACCTTTTCCAAGAAAATCTTTTATGGAGTTAAGTATGCCGTCTTTATTCTCTATTGTTGAAAGTATCAGTTTGTCGTCATCTTTAAAGTTCTCTTGTAAATCCTTTATGAATTGCCCAGAGCCATACCTGCTTGTTACCTGTCCATAACAGAACATATTTGACTTTGGGATAATGTTGTTCCTTAAAAGTTCAACACAAACACGAGTATCTTCTGACGACCAGTTATCACCATCAGAAAAATGGAAAGGATATACATTCCACTCATCTGGTGGAAATTCTCTATCTATAAGTATGTCACAAAGTTTATACGCAGAAGATATCAGTGTTCCACCACTCTCTTTTGTTTTAAAAAAAGTTTCTCTATCTACAAGTCTCGCAGAAGCATCATGTACGATAAACCTTGTTTCAAGATCTCTGTAATGACTTCTTAACCAAGTATCTATCCAAAAAGATTCTATTCTTACCATCTCTTTTTGCTCATCACCCATGCTACCACTAACGTCCATCATGTATATGACCACTGCATTATATTGAGGCTGAACTATATCCTTCCAACCTCTATATCTAAAATCTTTCTTTATTGGCACTATAACAGGATCGTCTGGATCATACTCTCCAGATATTATTTGCCTCTTTAATGCTTCTTTATATGTTCTTTTAAAATGGACCAAAGACCGAGGACCAACAAGATGGACTCCCCTATAAACTCTTTTCATAGCTTCCATCTTACTCGAACCTTTTGGCTCTATTTTTGGGAGTTCCAGTTCTTCTCCCAACATTTTTGCAAGTTCTTCTATACTGATATCAACTTCAAGTTCATGTTGTCCCGGTTGGTTACCAGCCTCTCCACCACCATCTTCTGGATCATAAGCTGGCCCAAGTGGAGTTCCTTCTGCACCGTCACCCGAACTCACACCACCAGTCTCTGGAAGCCCATATCTAAATCTGGGAAGGTCTATTCTTGGAACAGGAATACTTACAAAATGCTTTCCTACACGACCTATCATTTCTCCCTTAGTGATGTATTCCTTAAGATTCTGACGAATCTTTCCCTTTACTATTTCTTGGAACCTTGCATGATCTCTTTCTATTTTTGAAACCATGGTGTTCTTTAGTTTTCCTTCCTTACGTCGCCTCTTGCAAATATTGAAGCAACAAAGTTAAGAACATCAGTAGAACATATCTCGCAATAGCCATAGTTCTTTATCAATCTTGCTTTAACTATATCTATCTTTTCTTGTGTTTCTTTATCAACAACACCACTAACAAGAGACGTTAGTTTTATTGTATCCTTTTGATCTTCGAACAATTTTAGTTCAAGAGCCCTGTACAGCCTCTCATTAGTCTTATAGTCGAACTGCTTTCCATCTAAAGCAAGTGCCGCGATGTAGTTCATTATCTCTTTTCTAAAATCGTCCTTTCTGCTGTCTGGTATATCTATCTTTTCTTCTATTGAACGCATTAATCTTTCATCTGGTTCTTCGTTTTCACCAGTATATTTATTCCTTACTTTTTCTTTTCTAGTAAAAGCCTTAACATTATCTATGTAATTCGAACATAGTCTTGCTATTGCGTCATCGTCTGCAGAAATAGCTCGCTGTACCTCGTTCTTAACTAGCTCTTCATATTCCTGTTTTACAATAGCCAAGAGTTCCATGTAGTACTGTTTCTTTTCCTCAGAATCTATAAGGTTGTGATGTTTTAGACCTCCCTCTAGTTCATTCATTACCATGAACGGGTTAACGCAACCAACATCACCATAGATATCAGAAACAAGTGCGTTTGATATCTTGTCCTGTATATACCTCGGAGAAATACCATCCAGGCCTTCTCTCCTTGATTCTTTTCTCAATTCCTTTACGTCCTCTTCTGTAAAACCTGGAGCCATCTTTCCGTCGTAAAGTTTTAATTTTTGCAAGATAGTAAGATTTGCTTTTTTAGGCGGCTCCAGCCTAGTTAATACCGCCCACATCCCAGCCATCTCTATTGTGTGTGGAGCTATATGTTTTCCTCTTACAGAATTCTCATTAAAATCCTTTTTATATATCTTTATCTCTTCTGTAAGTTTTGTAACATAAGGTATATCTATCTTAAGCGTCCTGTCTCTTAAAGCTTCCATATACTCGTTGCTCTGAAGTTTTCTGAACTCAGGCTCGTTAGTGTGACCAAGTATAACTAGGTCTATATCTGTTTGCGGAAATTTCTTTGGTTTTATTTTGTGTTCCTGACTTGCACCAAGCAGGTCATACAGGAACGCTACATCAAGTTTTAATATCTCTACAAACTCAACAAGACCACGGTTACCTATATTAAGTTCACCGTCAAAGTTGAAAGCCCTCGGATCTGAATCACTACCAAAAAGAGCTATCTTTCTGTAATTAACATCTCCTGTTAATTCTGTAGAATCCTGATTCTTCTCATCTTTAGGTTGGAAAGTACCAATACCTATCCTGTCTTTTTCAGAAAGTATTAACCTATAAACTACGACGTGTTGCATTACTTTGGTCCAATCACCGTCATAGCGCATCATTAATTGGTTAAATATATATCTACAGCTTGGGCAAAGATCACCTTTTATATTGACCTTAAAATCTGTTTTCTTACCTTTGTTTATTTCTGCAAGGAATTTTGGGCGCATTTCTTCTGGTATTAACTTTAACGGTTCTTCGTGTATTGGACATTTAAGAAACTTTTCTCCACCAAGTAGTTTGTCTTGGCCTGCAGGTGGATTTGGATCTATCCACTTAAAAGTGTACATAGCTCCATCGTCTTTCTTTGAATAAGCTTCTAGTCCCTCTTTTAATAACCTTGCAATAGTACTTTTTGCAGAACCTACTGGGCCATGCAACAAAAGAACCCTTTTTTCTGGACCATAACCCTGGGATGCTGCTTTAAATATATCTACAAGTTTCATCAGGGATATATCAAGACCATATACTGCATCTGCGGCATTGTGATCATCATCCTTGAAAAAATTAAATCTAGTTATGTTCTTTTTAAATTCAACATATTCTTCTTTACCATATGAATTTACCATATCATATAGACGCTGAAAGGCATTCCTCGTTACCTGAGGTTTCTTAGTGACTATATTAACATAGTCTTGAAAACTGCCTTCCCAGTTAAATTCTTTGTACTCTTCAATGTTTTGATTACTTTTTATAAAAGTATTGATATCGAAGTTTGCCATGTCATATCCCCCCTATAGCAAAATATTAGCACTATTCGTTGAAAACACCAATATAAACACTATTGTCATTCTCTATCACAGCATAGGTATAATCTTTCCCAAAAAAACCAGGATTTAAATATATGCGGCCGGGATGACCTATACGACAAAACTCTGCTACGTGTGAGTGGCCAAAGGCTACAACATCAAGTCCATCCTTGTTTAAAAGGCCTAATGCAACTTCTTTATATATCCTTGCTCTTTTTTCAAGTACTCTAGGGTCATGGTCAACCCGTCTGCTCAAAGAAGAAAAGAAATTAGCAAGAAAGTATAGGACAAGATCTGGCGTAATTTTTGCTATTAAAGAGAAAAATTTACTTCTTAAAACTTTTTTAAGCAGGATATATTTTTTGTCATCTGGATCAAGTCCGTCGCCATGTTTGAAACAAAAATTACGTCCTGCTATCTTTATTTTTTCATAACCAGCAGAGATATTCATGAAATCAAAGGTTGGATGGAAACAGAAGTCATGATTACCGTACACGTAATATATTTTTATACCATTTTTGTGCAAGAGTTCTAACTTTTGAAAAATATCTGGGTATTTTTTTGAATTCCATTTTGTACTACCATACATGAATTCAAATATATCGCCTGCCAAAAGCAGTGCCTGAGGCTTTTCAAGTCTAACATAATCCAAAAAGGCAGAAAAACTTTTATGCCTTTGGCCACCGCTAGCACCTATATGTACATCCCCTACTATTATAACTCTGCCCATAACTTATAAAAAATGCTATCATAAATAAAGTAATGGGTACATTAATCTTTACCGTCTTAAGTTTTAACTTGTGTTTTGGCTTCAGCGCCAATTTGGAGCTTGCCAAAGGCGACAGGGCTATCGTTGCATCGAAAAAAGATGGTTTTATAAAAGTAATAGAGAACAAGAACAATGTTTTAACCATACTCTTTGAAGGAACAGCCTCTTTTGGATTAATAGGTGGAACAAAACAGGAACAGGGAGATCATAAAACACCTACAGGTATTTATTTTGGCATGAAGTTTATGAATATAGATGAATTACCAGACGAAACGTATGGTCCAATGGCGGTAGTACTTAATTATCCCAATAGATATAAAGGCTGGCAGAACAGGTAGTGGCATATGGATACATGGCACAGATGAACAAACAAGACTAGGTCCAAAAACATCTACAAGAGGTTGTGTCATAATGCAGAATGATAAGCTCCTTAAATTAATAAAATTCATCAAACTAAGGCAAACACCAATTATAATAGCTGACAGCAAGGATACTGTTAAAATAAAGACGGCACTCAATACAGGCTCCATCACCATACAATATGGGCCCTCAAAATTTAAAATAAGCAGAGGGCTAGAAAAATCAACAGATATAGTGTATGAAGAGTTAAAATGAAAAGAGAAATGGAAAACATAATAATATCTTTTTATAAAGGTCCAAAAAGGCTGAAGGTCTTAAGTTTATCACCTTCACTATTAAGAAAAATAATAATAGTTAATTCGATCATAATAGTAGCCTGTTTTATATTCTTTCTTGCTTACCTAATACAATGGGCTGAGAATTGGCACATACTGGAACAGAACAAGCTTTTAAAGAAGGAGTTAATACAATCAAAAAAATGAATATAGACATCAAAACACTTGATCTTGATAAAGAGATGGACGTAATAAGTGTTTCATCAAGTTTTAAGGGAGATTTTCAATTTGGTAGATATACAAGGATAGAGGGTTCTATAAACGGAACAATAAGATCTTCTGGAACACTAATAATAGGAGAACAAGCAAAAATAAACGCAGATATAGACGGTAAGACCGTAGTAATAAACGGTTCTTTAGAAGGAGACGTAACTGCAAGCGATATAATATGTGTTGGTGATACGGCTCAAATAAATGGAAGATTAAAAGCACCCAAAATAGATGTAAGTGATGGCGCAAAAATAAATGGTAAGCTCATAATGGCAAGATTCCATCCAAAATTCAAGGAACTAGAGAATCGATAAGTTCTGCTTTGGGCTCTTTAGGCCCAACAAACAGCAACAAACTGTTTTGGATCTTTATTTCACAAGTCTTTAATGAATTAAAATGTTCGGTCCAAACATCCTTATCTAAAAATGTTTCTGGATCTGTTATGCCCATATGAACAGCACCGTGATACCATCGATTGAATGAACAAACATCCTCTATGTAAGAGGTAAAAATATCGTAAGACGCATCTTGTGCCATATTCGACAGAGATGGTTTAGAAATATATTCAAAAAAACTTTTGAGCCTTGTTTTAATATCTAAGCTAGGGTCATCTTTTATAACAGCATATATGTTAAAAGACTTTCCGTTACCATTCATGCAACATTCCACACCATTCCCAGTACAAAGTTCATAATATAAAGAAAAATAATAAACAGGCATATCTTGGATACAATTACTTTTTATACTAACAGCAACAAATAAAAGTTCATCTAACGGATCATACAAATACAATGTTTTTTTACCTATCTTTAGAGCACGATCAACATTATGGTTATCATAGATCTCTGGTGTCTTACCAGAATAACAGGCAACATAGACAGGCTTAAGGTCTTTAGATTGTAACACGAGGTTGGCAGCTTCTAAATATCTTGAGGACCGCCCACTTAGATCACACCAAACAGGAACATCATCAGCAGACACTCTGAATAAATTAGTAAAATTACCACTACTTTTAGTCTTAACATAAGAAACACTATAACCATTTTTATCTTTCTTTGGATGCACTACGCTACCCTTATTGTATGTAGAACGATTGCAACTACTCAAACAGAACGATATTAACAGACAGCATAAGGCTCTATTCATTTGCCCATTTTCATAAAAAGGTAGACATACTGAGACGAAGAAAGTTTTGCCAGAACCCTTTTTATGTCCTTTAGTTTTATTTTTTCAAGTTCTTTTGGATAATCTATAAGTTTTTTATGATCTCCACATAAGAGTTGTGTTTTGGCTAAGAGGTACGAGAAAGAATCCTTTTCATTAATCTTTCTATAATAATCCTCAAGTATCTGTTTTTTTGCTAAGTCAAACTCCTGCTCTTCCAATCTTTTTGATAAACCAAAGATCTCTTGTATAAGATATCCTGAAGAAATATTTGTTTTATCTCCAGAAAAAACAAGGTCAAGAGTACCTGTTTTGTCATAACAGTTGTTCTGAACATCAAGTGATTCTGTAATTGATCTTATTCTGTCGTCTCTCGATATTATTTCTGCAACTACGTCATAAAGTATACTGTTGTCCTTGCAAGATGAACTCAAAAAACCCATTCTAGCAATAAAACCATATTTTTTAGAAGGGTAATAAGAAAAATCTGTAACAGAATTATCACCGATCTTGTCAATGGTACTAACATGAAAATGTTCGTTCTTAAAACATGGCCTATATGATGTTGCATCCTCGATGGGTAAGTCCTTCTCCTTAACTCCAGTAAAAGAAATAATTATATTGTTCGCACTAAAATAACATTTGATAAAATCGTTAAATTCTCTTTCTGATATACTTGAGATGTCCTCTATGAAACCATCTCTACCAGCATTATAGATGCTGTACCTTGACGCAAAATAACTTATCAGAGGGTATTTTATAGATCTTCTATTGATGTTTGATAGAGCCCTTTGTGTAGAACCTTGTTTAAGATAATTAAGCTCCTGATCTTTTATTGGTTCAGGGTCCATAAATATTGCAAACACTCTAGGAAGTACTTGGTCCAAAGACGCTCTAGAAAGATAAAGTTGATAAGAAGTATAATCAACTGATATGGACGTTCTATATCTAAAACCATAGGACCTAGAAAGCCTTTTTATCCTCGATGAGGTATAATCTGTGGCAATATTGGCAAATGATGATTTTTTATCATAAGAAAGAGAAAAACCTCCTTTAACGAATATACTCATAACAACACCTGGGTACTTAGAAGAACTATCTGAATATATTATTCGTAGACCATTATCCAAAAGAACATCTTTGGTCCCTGACCACAATGTAGATGAGCTAAAAACAATCAAGAACGAAAATATCCTAAAGAACAAGCTTATACTCCAAATATCAGCGATATAGCAAAGGTCATTTTCTCAATTTTAGATTTCTCAAACTTGGTAGCGAATAGACCAAGATCAGCCCTAAAAGTATCTCCTACATAACCAAAACCGATTCCAAATTTTAGATTATTATCTCCACTCACATCCTCTATTCTACCAGCAAAGCTCATGCAATAATCATCTGACTCCAGAGGATAGCTCTCTAAAGCCATTACGATATCGTATCTTTTTCTATCCACAACGGTTGTTCCAATTATTATGTCGTCTTGGAAAACATATATATTGTCTATTGTAATGCTGAATGCCGACTTATATGAATATCCTAGTGTTCCAGAAACTTCTCCCTGTCCACCATTCTCAAAAGGATTTCTAACAGTTACAGCCCCTATAAACCCAGTCCTTGTAGCATTTTTCAGACCCGGACCAAAATCTAGGCCAAAATTAACATCCCAACCATTGTCATCTTGATAATAATTGTAACCAAAGTTAGCCCCAACCAACCAATACTTAGACAGTGCATAACTAAATCCAGCATAAGTTTGTGCCCCTGCTACTGAAAAGGCACTATCAATGTCCTTAAACACTTGCATAATATGAAAGCCACTGTCATCAACATAGCCAATAGACATAGACACGTAATTAGCAGCATCAAAGGCAAAGCCAAACTGAGGGTCTTCTATCATGGCAGTACCAGCTGGGTTTATCATGATAGAGTCATAGCCATTGATAAAGGCTCTACCACCTTCTGCCAAAGAAGCCACCTTTGCTCCATATGGCGTTACCTCATAATTTTGAGCGGTCAAAATACTTGATAATAAAGAACATATTAATAAAAACATCAGTTTTTCACCCAATCATGATGTATATGTTTTATACATCATGGTGTCTAATTTTATGTCAGTTACCAAACCCTGTTATTTAGGCTCAAAAGCGAAGATAAAACTAATTATTCTAAGCAATTAGGCCACAAACAAGCTTTTTGGCATCGTCCTTGCAGTATATTATAGTGTAAGAGGGGGAAAGAGGCAATGAATAATAAGATTATTGATTCAACTTTCATCTCAAGAAGACCATTACTACCGGTAATCGAATTCGTGGAGAACGGCAAAAAAATACAGAAAAATATAAGTACCGATTGCGTTATAGTTGGAAGATCAAAACAGTGTGACATATGTGTAGACGATGACAAACTTTCAAGAAACCATTTTATGTTGGTAAGGACCGACGGTAAATTTGAGATAAAAGACCTTAATAGTTCTAACGGATTGATTGTTAACGGCAAAAAAGTCAAAAAAGCTATCCTTACAGGAAATGACAAGATCGTTGCTGGAACAAGTTCTTTTAGTTTTGTCCTAACAAGAGAAGACCTGAACATGAACAAGGTTTCCTTACGTCCTCTAACCATAGACAACAGTTCTTTCGAGAAAAAATATGTTCCTAAACTCCCAAAATGGACTAGAAAAAATATCGTAACAGCTTCTGCTGTTAGCCTTTTAGCATTTGCACTAACACTCTTGTTAACAGGGCCAGAAAAAGAAGCAAAAGTTATTCCTTCTATCCAGAAAGCAAAGATACAAGAAATATTAACAGCAGAACAAGAACTAACTAGTACAAAATTAGGCGAAGAAGATCGTGTTAGAGCACTAAATATGTTTAAACTTGCTGAATATCACTTTAAGGCTAGAAACTTTGCTTTGGCAAAAAAATCAATGGAAGCTTATTTTGCAATGGTCCCAAATTCAGTTATAGCTCCTGCTTTTATAGCAACATGCGAAGAAGCTTTAGGTAACAACTCATTAGCAGATGAAAAACTTGAAAAATTAGAGAAAGAATCAGAAAAAAGAGAGTTAATATCAAAACTTCTTGAACAAGGTAGTCAGGCTTTAGGTCGTGAAGAATATGAGAACGCTATAAATATATATTCAAAGATACTAGAAATAGATGAATACAACAACAGCGCTTATGACGGAATACTATTGGCACAAAGTGAAATCACCAAGAAACATCAACCAGTAATAGAGAGTATAGAATCAAAAACTATCCCTCAGGCAGAAATATACGCTAATGAAATGAGCAAATCATTTAAAGCACAGGACTATACAACAGCGTTTGAACTTGCTAACAAAATAATAGCCATGGGACAAGGACAAAGCGGAAGAACTTCTTTCTTAAAAGCTTTTAGAACAAAGAATAAGGTTATATCTATAACCAATAGTTTATTCGCTCATATGATAAAAGAAGCTTCTCTATTAGCAAAAGCTGATGCAGAAGAAGAAGCTATTAAAATATATCAAAGAGTATTGGCAGTGTTCCCTTATCAAACACAAGCAAAGGCATCCTTAAATGCTATCTTTAAAAAGAAACATGACCAAGCTAAGCTACTATATGCTAAGGCTTTGGTTGAAAAGTCATACAAAGACACAGCATCTATGGAATCAAATCTTAGGGCGATAATAAGTTTGGTCCCAGCTAGCGATGTATACCATCAAAAAGCATCAAGAATGCTTAAAGACCTTGCTTCTTAGGATTTTTAAGATCACGCCAGCTTTTACCCTGACGTTGTTTTGCATCAAGCTGATATTTACCAACTGCTTTTAAATGATCTTTATATTCAATAGTAAAAGTATGTGTCCCGTCATTCTTTGATACAAAAAATAAATAGTCTGTATCATCTGGATAGAGAGCGGCAACAATGGATTCTTTGCCCGGATTAGCTATTGGACCAACAGGCAAGCCATGTATCTTATAAGTGTTGTAAGGAGTATACTGTTGTAGTTTATCTTTTGTAAGATTCCCATCATAATTCTCCCAAAGACCATAGATAGTAGTGGGATCACTCTGTAGTGGCATACCTTTTTTAAGTCTATTATGAAAAACAGAAGAAATTAATTTCCTTTCTTCTGGAGCGCCAGTTTCTTTCTCTATTATAGAAGCAAGAGTCACCGTTTCATGTTCACTAAGGCCCATTTTATAAGCCCGCCTTAAAAGGTCGTCGTTAAAGACGTTTTTATATTTTTTATGCATCATCCTTATTATGTCCTTAACGTCTTTAGTCTTTCTTATATTGTAAGTATCTGGAAACAAATATCCTTCCATACTCTTTGCTTTTACACCCAGTTCTTCTATAAGTTTTCTATTCTTTGCGGCACTCACAAATTCTGATGGGTCTTTTATCATTCCCATGTTCTTAAGTATTTCGCCTATCTGATATATGTTGGTTCCTTCAGGGACAATAAAAGCATAGGCCACAGGCACGCCATACATTAACTTATCCAACACTTGCATTGGGGTCATAGAAAGATCAAATTGCAGCTCTCCTGACTGTATCCTCTTATCCGCTCCTGTTAGCCTAGCAAGTATCAAAAACCTTTTTTTATCTTTAACCAATCTATTCTGCTTAAGAATATCAGTTATCTTCCTAAAAGAAGCACCGTGGGGAATATCAACCACATGTGCACCTTTGAACGATGTCGCTGGAGTATAGACAAAAACCATAAATGAGGACACATAATACAAGGAGATAAGAACGGCCAAAATAGAGATGAACATAATAAAAGTTTTATGTTTGTGCCAGAACATTAGAACTCCTTTATATCGTCAAGACCAAGATTCTGTATCGACTTTGAAACAGAGTCTTTTCTATATACAGTCACTGGTCTTCTTAGATAAAGAGAATTATATGAACCCTCTGGTCTAGAATTACCAGATTTACCATATCCAGCTATAGGATAATGGACAGATTCACCGAGTGTAATTGAATTTAAGAACACCTGTCCAACGTTACAGTTCCTAACTAGCTCCTTAATACAACCGTTATCATGACCAAATACACTTAGGCCATAACCATATTCACAAGTATTATGAGAAGCTATCGCTTCTTCTATCTCACTAAATCTTTTTATTGATACATTTGGTCCAAAGATCTCACTAGTATTGTATATTCCTTTCTCGTCTATTTCATCAGTAAGATGTATAGATGGTGTAACGTAATATCCCTTATATCCAGTATCAATCTCTATTTCTTTTCCTCTCATAAGTATTTCTGATCCTTCACGCTGTGATATACCTTGTAACCTTAAATAATTTTGCATTGCGTTCTCTGATATCAAAGGTCCCATGAAAGGTCTTTTGTCCCTATATTCATCTAAAGGATGTCCCACTCTTAATTTTTTTGATTTTCTGTGGAACTTATCAATAAATTGATCTGCAAGGTTATTATGGACGAATATCCTGCGTATACCGTTACTTCTTTGTCCTGCACTAACAAAAGCCCCAAAAACCAATTCGTTAACAGCATTATCTATATCAGCGTCAGAAAGTATAACAGATGCGTTCTTTCCTCCTGTTCCCATAACAAGTATCTTCCAATAATCATCTGATATGTATTGCGATATCTTGGTGGCTGTTTCAAAGGTACCATTAAAGAACACCGTATATACACCGTGGTGCTTTATTATCCTCTTAGATATCTCTTTTTCCCCTAGTACCATGTTAAAAACACCACTGGGCAATTCTGCATGATGTACAGCTTCTGCTATAACTTGTCCCACCAATGGAGTGTATTCAGAAGGTTTATATACGACGGTGTTGCCTATCAACAAAGAACTTACTATGGAACGTATTGGATATAATACAGGTTGATTGAACGGCGCTATTACCGCTACCACTCCGTTTGGTTTATATAGTTGGATAACTTCTTTAGAGTCATCAAGAACCGAACCATCAAAAGGAGTATAAGAGCCAAATTGCCTAAAAAGCTCATTTATATCATTAAGCGCAAGCTCTACTTCCTGCTTTGAATCCCAAATAGGACGCCCAAGTTCTCTTGAGGTTAGTTCTACCAACCAAGGAGAAAGCATCTCCAAGGAGTTTTTGAGCCTTCCTAGCATCTCTAACCTGGTCTTTCCATCTAAAGAGGACCATTTTTCAAAAACATCTTTAGCGCTCTGAACCGCTTCTTCTGCATGTGGAAAATAAACAGGCAAACTAACAATAAGGTCTTTAGTATTACCGGGGTCCCTCTTTTCTAAATAAGAGTTAGGATGTTCTGGAATAACAAATCTTCCATTAATATAGTTACCGGAAAAGGAAAAATCTCGCCAAGCTATGTTCTGCATGTTTCCCCCAAAACCGATTTACAATAGTTACTTTTTTATATATACAAAATTGAAATTAGGCAAAAAGAATAATGGATAAAAAAATTAAAGCTGTAATTTTTGACCTTGATGGAACATTGGCAGATTCCTTTCACATTGGTTTAGCCGTAGCAAACGAGCTAGCACCAAAATACAAGTATAAACCAATAGAAGATTCTCCTGTAATAAGGGACATGTCCTTTAAAGAATTCCTTCTTTCACATCTTAACCTTGGAAAGATAAGACTTTTATTTTGGGCCAGAGAGATAAGAAGAATAATAAGTCAAAAAACAGGTGATATTAAGATATTCCCCGGTATAAAAGAAATGTTAGAGGAGCTTTCCAAGGAATGTAAGCTTGGCATACTAACCTCTAATAGCACAAAAAATGCCCTACAAGTTCTGGAAAACAATGGAATAGGACACTATTTTAGTTTTATGTACACGAACTGTTCTGCGTTCGGGAAATGGGTACATCTAAAAAAATTATTAAGAACAGAAAAATACGAAAAAGAAGATGTAATTTATGTAGGAGACGAGATACGAGATATAGATTCATGCAAAATAATTGGCATACCTATAATAGCTGTAACATGGGGTGGTAACTCAGCTAAAGCATTAATGCAAACTGGAGCGGATTATTATGCATACATGCCCTCTGACATAACAGCAATAATAAAAATGATAAATAAAGGATCCTTTTAGTTTTCCAAGAGGTCCAATATTCCATTAAACCTATCTACGAACACATCCGGTATTATATTCTCTCTAATAAATTTTTCTTTAGACCAATTGCCATAAGTAACAGCGCAAGTACTTGTTCCTGCATTCTTGCCAAAAAGAACGTCTCTATCTGTATCTCCAACCATTAATATTTTTTTTGGGTCCACATTAAGCTTTTCACATATTTCAAAAAGTAATTTTGGGTCTGGCTTTGCTGGCACACCTTCATCTCTGCCTCTTACTTCTAGAAAATACCCTCTAATACCAGAAGACTTAAGCTCTGCTTCTGCACAAAAAGTATGTTTAGCTGTAGCAACAGCCATCTTGTATCCTCTTTCATACAAAGATCTTATGGTTTCCTTAACACCTTCAAAGGTCTCTGCTTTATCCATATAATTATCGTAGTAATGACTTACATAATAATCCCCGACTTTCTTGATCATTTCTTTTGTTGCTCCGGGCATCAGTACGTCTAGCGTCTCTGGCAAACTTTTGCCCATAAAAAAATGTGAATCAAGTTTTGTTATAGCAGGTTTTATTCCGTGGACATCCATAGCCTTAAATAAAGAATCAAGGATACCTTTAGAACTATCTATAAGTGTTCCATCAAGATCAAAAACTATAGCATCAAATTTCATAAAATGGACATTATTACATGATATTAAAAAAGGGAAGGAGATAGATATACCCCCTTCCCTTAGAAAACACTTTTGCCATTAACCCTTTTTAATACTCACCTTCTTTGGTTTTTTCTGCTCAGCTTTTGGAAGTTCTATTTTCAATACCCCGTCCTTATACTGTGCATCTATTTTCTCTTCGTTAACATCAGCTATGTTAAATGACCTCATAAACGAGCCATAACTTCTTTCACATCTATAAACATTGTCGTTCTCTTCTGTGTATTCCTTGTTTCTTTCTCCTTTTAGAGTAAGGACGCCGTCTTTAACCTCTATACTTACATCTTTTTCATCCACTCCCGGTAACTCTGCTGTTATAAGATACTTGTCTTCTTTCTCTATTATGTCTACTGCTGGTCTCCAAGAAGACATTTCTCCAACACTACCTGTTACTGGTGCAAAAAAATCATCATAGAATTTGTCACCAAAGAAAAGATCGAACATTGATTTTTTGTTCGTAGGTTTTGTAATTTCATATTTCATAGTCATCTCCCTCCTTCTTTTTTTTCTTACTTAATTACTTAAACATAAAAAAATCATCAAAAAGCCCTTCTAACGAAAAACCACAACCACAACCACTTAACCATTTCATATCAAGCACCCCCTTTAAGTTTTTTTATCTTCCTTCCAAATAAAAACTGGGCATTACCAGAAAGAAAGTCAAGCCCTCTCGCTCAATATCCAGGTTCGCTGATCTTTTAAATTGACTTAAGTACTTGAAAACATTATTATGCACCCATGTGCAAAACCATATAAAGAGAGGTTGTACTTTGAGACCCAAAAAGACAAGATGGATAAAATGTAGTCCAAAAGAAAGATGTTTTAAACCTAAATGCAAAAAGGCCAGTGAACTTAGTGGTGTTATTTTAACTATCGACGAACTAGAGGTGTTAAGATTGACCTACCTTGAGGAGTGGCAACAGAACAAAATAGCAAAGGGAATGAAAATACATCGCTCAACTGTTTCAAGGATACTCTCCTCTGCCAACCAAAAGGTTACAGATGCTCTTGTTAATATAAAAGCAATAAAAGTAGAGGGAGGTTGTTGTGAAATTACCAGAAAATAGAACATCACTAAAAACCATTTTTAAGGCTTTTTTGTTCCTTTTAACAACAAACATTCTACTCTTAAAAATGGAAAATATAGCTAATTGGATAACTGTTTCTATATTTAAACTAGATACTACGACAAAACTTGGTTCAGCCATTGAATTTTTTATATTCGAGGCACCAAAGGTTCTGCTCTTGCTAGCTATAATAGTTTTCATAATAGGGATAATAAGGACTTTCTTTACTCCAGAAAAAACAAGAAAAATATTAGCTGGGAAAAGAGCTTTCACAGGAAATATTCTAGCCTCACTTTTAGGAGTTACTACCCCATTCTGTACTTGTTCAGCAATACCACTGTTCATAGGTTTTATTACTAGTGGTGTACCTCTTGGAGTTACTTTCTCGTTTTTGATATCTGCACCAATGATAAATGAAGTTGCACTTATACTCCTTTTGGGAATGTTCGGATGGAAAGTAGCCTTATTGTATTTAACGACGGGGTTATTCATTGCTATAGTATCTGGATTGGTAATAGGAAAACTAAAATTAGAGAGATATGTAGAAGAATGGGTGTACAATAATACAGATACAGCTACAAATAATACTATTAACATCACCAGTTGGCAAAAAAGGATAGAGATCGGTTTCAACAATGTAAAAGAAATAGTGGGCAAAGTATGGTCTTACTTGTTAATAGGCATAGCAATTGGATCCTTCTTTCATGGATATATTCCAGAAAATTATCTAGCTGGCATTATGGGTAAAAATGCATTTTGGTCTGTTCCCCTTGCTGTACTAATAGGAGTACCACTATATTCCAACGCCGCAGGAATAATCCCAATAGTCCAATCACTTCTAGAAAAAGGTGCGGCTCTTGGAACCGTCCTCGCATTCATGATGTCTGTAATAGGATTATCGTTACCCGAAATGATAATATTAAGAAAAGTGTTAAAACCAAAACTTATAGCGACGTTTGTTTTTGTAGTGGCCACCGGTATTTTGGTAATTGGATATATTTTCAATCTAATATTTTAGATAAAGGAGGAAAAATGAGCAATTGCAAATGTTCCTGTTCTTGTAGCAGTAGCAAGCAAATGGTTTATGCCTGTTCTGGAGCCTCAGATGTGGGAGAACTCACAGATAAAATAGCAAGACGTATGGCAAAAGCCAACAACACTCCTGGTGGTTGTATCTCTGGAATGGGTTGCCTTGCTGGTATAGGGGCTGACTTATCTGGAATGGTCGAATCTGCAAAGTTAGCAAACCAGATTATAGCTATAGATGGCTGTTCTGTTTCTTGTGCTAAGAAACTTTTAGAAGCTAAAGGAATAAAAACTAAAAGTTTTAATCTTAAAGACCTAGGATTTGAAAAAGGGAAAACACCTTGTAACGACTACAATATAGAAAAAGCTATAAAGCTTATAATGGAGAAACTATGAAAGTTAAAATAATACTGTTTGCTGTACTAATGTCTTTTATGGCATGTGCTAAAACACCACAGCAGACTGTTAAACAAGAACCTACAGAGAATAAAGTAGAGGCTGAAAGTAAAACACCAAAGACAATAGTAGTAAATGTGTATTACTTCCACGGCAAATTCAGGTGTCCAACCTGTAGAAATATAGAGAACTATTCAAAAGAGGCTGTCGAGACATATTTCAAAAAAGAAATTGAGTCAGGTAAGATTAATTTTAAAGCCATCAACGTTGAAGAAAAAGGTAATGAGCATTATATAAAAGATTATCAGTTGTATACAAAAACCCTGACTGTTTCTGTTACAAAAAACTCCAAGGAAATTAAATATAAAAACTTAGACAAGATATGGGAGTATGTTCGAAATAAAGAGAAGTTTTTTAATTATGTTAAGAATGAAATAGACGGATACTTAAGCACCAAATAGGAGATTTTCTATGTTTGTTATCTTTACTGCTTTTTGGCTTGGAATTTTAACTTCCATAAGTCCTTGCCCTCTAGCAACCAACATTGCCTCCGTTACTTTCATATCTAAAAAGATTGTTCATACCAAATTTGTATTTATTTCTGGACTACTTTATTCAATGGGTAGAATGTTGGCATATGCCATTGTAGGTTTTATTGTCATAAAATCTTTTATGTCTGTTCCAACCATTGCTAATTTACTACAAAAATATATGAACATGGCTTTAGGACCAGTTTTAATATTAATTGGCATATTTCTGCTCGATGCTATAAAAATCAAAATAAAAGGTTTATCCATCTCCAAAGATAAATTTGAAAAACTCTCAAACTCTGGAGTCTTTGGTTCTTTTATTTTAGGTTTTATTTTTGCTTTGTCTTTTTGCCCCATTTCTGCGGCATTGTTTTTTGGAAGTTTGATCCCTTTATCCTTAAGTTCAAAGACAGGACTTGTTCTGCCCTTCATATATGGTTTAGCTACTGGACTACCTGTTTTAGTTTTTTCTATTTTAACAGCTTTTGGAGTTAAGGCGATTGGTTCATGGATTAATAAAACAAGTAAGCTGGAGGTTTATGCAAGAAAAACTACTGGTATTGTCTTTATAATAGTGGGTGTTTACTATCTTACGCTTACTTTTTAATTAACTAAGTAGGAGATAAAAAAATGGCTATCCGATTAAAGTTTATTGATAGATTTTTAACTTTATGGATTTTCCTAGCGATGTTTATAGGTGTAATACTTGGGTATATTTTTCCAGAAATAGTACCATTTATAAATAAGTTTAATGTTGGAACAACGTCTGTACCTATAGCAATTGGTCTAATCCTAATGATGTACCCACCACTTGCAAAAGTAAAATACGAAGAAATGGGAAGAGTTTTTTCTAACAAAAAGATTTTAACTTTGTCACTTATTCAAAATTGGTTAATAGGTCCTATCCTTATGTTCATACTGGCTATAGTCTTTTTAAGTGATAGGCCAGAATATATGACTGGTTTAATACTTATTGGGTTAGCAAGATGTATTGCCATGGTAATAGTTTGGAACGATTTAGCCAGAGGCGATACAGAATATTGTGCAGGACTTGTTGCTTTTAATTCAATATTTCAAGTACTATTTTTTTCAGTCTATGCATATGTTTTTATAACAGTACTTCCTTCATGGTTTGGTCTTAAAGGAGTTGTAATAGATATCACTATATCAGAAATAGCTAAAAGTGTTTTGATATATCTTGGGATACCTTTTATTGCTGGACTCATAACTAGATACTCGATGATAAGGGTTAAGAGTAAAGAATGGTACCACACAAAATTCATACCAAAGATAAGTCCCATAACATTGATAGCTCTTTTATTTACTATAATTGTTATGTTCTCGCTAAAAGGTGAATATATAGTAGAACTACCTCTAGATGTAATAAGAATAGCAATACCTTTGTTAATATACTTTGTTCTAATGTTCCTTATCTCTTTTTTCTTAAGCAAAAAGTTTGGAGCCAATTATAAAGAAGCCACTACACTTTCTTTTACTGCAGCTTCAAACAATTTTGAATTAGCAATAGCTGTTGCTATAGCAACATTTGGTATTGGTCACGGAGCTGCATTTGCATCTGTAATAGGTCCATTAGTTGAAGTACCAGTACTGATAGGTCTTGTTAGTGTGGCTTTATTTTTTAAAAGGAGATATTTTAATGAATAAAAAAAGTGTATTGTTTTTATGTACAGGAAATTCTTGTAGAAGCCAGATGGCTGAAGCTTTTTGCCAACAATACCACAAAGAGAATCTAACTTGTTACTCAGCTGGAGTAGAAAAGAGCACACATATAGATCCCCTGGCTGTAAAAGTTATGAGTGAGTTAGGGATAGATATCTCAAGCAAAAAACCTAAAGCCACCAGTGAACTACCTATAAAGGAATTTGATTATGTAGTCACACTTTGCTCGCATGCAAATGAAACATGTCCATACTTTCCTGCAAAAACAAAAAAAACACACCATGGTTTTGATGATCCACCAGTAATAACAGAAGGACTTAAAAATGAGGAAAAAATATTGGAACAATACAGACGTGTAAGAGATGAGATAAAGAGCTTTATATTAACTGATCCTTTATTTAGAAATTAAGTTCAAATCTCACGCCAAAGTCCAAAAGTTGTCCATACAAACGGAATTCACCGCTACTCTTGCCATAATGACCTGTTATATTAAATCCAATAGAAAGATCTTTTGTAAAAAGATACATTAACTCTGCCCTCGTTATAGCACTAGAGTCTGTAAGATTGGCAATATTAAAAATACTTATGTTAGTATCGTTCCATGAACCTGGATTTGGTGCATAGATCATAAACATCGCATACTGCTTGGACGTATTAAGAGGTACATACGCTTTCTTTAGCCATAGAATACCATACATAGAAGGGTCTTTATAACCTTCACCGTTATAGTAGTACTCTAAAGAAAAAGTTATTGAATCTGCGTCAAGAAAAGGCATTTCATAGCTCATACCTGCAGAAACGTCCCAAAATGTTTTTTTCGTATCCATGTAAGGAGTACCAGCCTGTGTATAAAAGATCTTGTCACTCCCTTTTGAAACACTGGTTTCTGCGTATACATCTATCTCATATAAAGCTGTAGAAAGATCAAAACCAAGCTTTGTTGCAGAATCTTTTTTTGCCCTCGTTGAAATAGAAAATTCTGATGCTTCTAAAGGCAACTCATATCGCACAACATAAGATGCTTGGTCTATATTCCTTGCATCATCAAGATCACCTATCAAATAAAAGTTACTACTATTTATTGGAATATGCATTTTAACCAACGGTAGCCCTGTTCTTCTATCATAGTCGTAAAAGGGGTTCTTCATGGTCTGGTTCAAAAAATCAGTTGGATTCCAAAACTTTGCCGCACCATATTTCACTTTTTGTTTACCCAATGTAAAGAAAACACTGTTGTATGCATTGAACATTATCTTTGCTTCATCAAGATCAGCAGAAAGTTTTTCGTACGTCTCCCCTGTTACAGGAGAAAGTTCACCTTCAGAAGTAGGAGTATAGACGAACTTACCCTTAAGAAAAAACCTTACGTCCTCTGGAAGTTTTGAATCAAGATACACATATCCAAGATTGGTATTAGTAAAAACGTTATTATTAAAACTCTTATCACTATATGTTGAATAATAAAAATCACTGAATATGGAACCACCAATTTCTGTCTTATCCCTCAAGGAAAAATCCTTTTGCTCCTGCGTGATACCTTTATCCTCTGCAAAACCTTGGTCTAAACTAATCTCATCTGTTGGGAAATCCTCTGCAAAAACCACGAAAGAATTAAGAATTAACAACAATAAAAATATTCTAGATAAGGTTTTATTCATAATACTCACCTGCTCTTACTTTCCAACCAAGCTTTTGTGAATATATTGGCTGGTAATGAATTAAGATCAACTTCTTTAATAAGTATTATAGTGGAATTACCCACTTCCAACTTATCGAATATTCTCATCTCCTGTGGGACCCACACATCTGCTTTTTTTGACTCGCTATATTTTTTATACCACTTTGGATAAAAGGTGGTTCTTAATAATTTCCCAGATAGAGCATACTCATCTCTCTTTAATATATTATTATTCTCGGCATCTACCCAAAGCATTATCTTAGGATATGCAACGTCTATTCCTTTCTTTACAGTAAGATCTATCTTATATGAATCAAACTGACCTAATTTTTCATTACCAATATATTTTACTGTATATTCCTCTGCTAATCTTGACTCATCAAAATCAGCTCTTCTGGAATTAGTACCTGCTATCTTTTCTCTCTCTGTCCTTCTGTCCCATTTTCCAGTAGCAGGATCGTACATCCAAAGGTTTTTATCTATCTTAAGATATCCTTTACCAGCCTCTTCTTTTGGTTTTAGGAAAAGTATCATGAATTTATTATCAAGATCCCTTCTATAAACAACAGCTTCATACACTCTAGGGGTTTTGCCTCTTTCTGTTTCTTTAATAAAAGCGCTGGATTTATAATCACCACTGTTACGTTGTCTATCGTCTACGATCTTAACTAGTTCAAGAGCCTGTCCATCAGTCAGTGGCTTTATTGAATAGACTGGCTTTATGACTAAAAACATCACAAATATAATAAAGATAAGTTTTTTCATTTTTTATCTCCTTAGCTAAGATTTATAGCAGTCACTGGCTTCATCTTACTAGCCCTATATGCAGGTATTATGGATCCACAGGTAGCAAAAAAAGTTATTGTAATAAAAGAGAACAAAAGATTAGATGGTTTAACAAGAAGTATTATGTGATCGCTCAGCAACAATACTTTAAATGACAGTGATGTAATAGGTATTTCTATGAAATTTATTATATAACACAAGATAACACCAAGCACCGTTCCAACAAAAGAACTTATTGCAGAAAGGATAAATCCTTCCAGAACGAACATTTTTAGAACTTCTTTTCTATGCATACCGATAGCTCTTAGTGTCCCTATCTCGCTCGTTCTTTCTTTTATAGACATCCACACAGAATTGGTTATCCCAAGTACTATTATAAAAAGAAGGACAAAAACCAACAAAATACTTAAGACGCTAAATGTTTTGATTATCCATTTCATGAACGAGATCTCGTCTTCCCATGTTGTTATATCTATTTTTTGACCAGTCCATGTTTCTGCAGTTACGCGTTCGAACTTCATCCAAAATGGTTTTGACTCCTTCTCCATTAATCTATAGCCTTTTTCTGCAAGCATAGTCCTTAATTGATTCTCTACTTTGGGCGTATCCTTAACATTCTTAAGATATATCATAATCTGGCCAGTCGTAGTTTCATTCATCTGATAAAGTTCTCTAAGGTCCTCTTTGTGTAGAAAAATTCCAAACTGAGATAAAAAACCTATGTCCTTTAATACTGCACAAACATTAACATCCTTCGTATTGTATGTATTCCTATATGTAGGCATAGATATAGTAACTGCATCTCCCACCACAACACCAAGTCTGTCTGCATGATTTTCAAATATGAGGACACCACCCCTTTCTTTCATACAATCAAAACTTCCATTACCATATTTTTCCTTTGGTGCTATTTCCATTACCTCTTTGATGTCTTTTTCTGTGTTTATATCAACACCCCACATTGGGTATTGCAAAGAGGCTGTATCAGAAACTATTTTTCCCCAACCTTTTATCCTATCAAGTATAACACTTGTGTCTTTTATGTAGTTATTGGCAATATCTTCAAGTTCTTTATAGTCCTTAACCACTGGAGCAGCAGAACTTGAACTTATCTTATGAAATCCAGCTATATTAACATGACCCGTCAAAAGTGTAGTAGAAGAACGTATCATCGTGTCTTCTATACCAGAGGTTAGAGACATCAGTAGTGTAAGTATTATCGACGTAATGGTTATAGATGCAGAAAGTATAAGTGTTCTGCTTCTGTTCTTTAAGAGGTTCCTGACTGCTATTTGGATGAATTTAAACATTTTTTATTCTCCCTTCTGCATAGCTGTTATAGGGGGAACACTTGCGGCCTTTCTAGCAGGATAATAACTAGAAATTAAACTAACAAACACTATAAGAACAAGAACAGCCAGAACATATGCCATCTCTATAGAAAGATATAGCCTT